>JANMTL010000036.1:0-8273 GCA_031390425.1 Rhizobacter sp. | reverse complement strand
AGCTCTGCGGGCGTTCGCCCGGCTCGGGCCAGTTCGATGATCTGCTGGCGAAACTCCGCCGGGTACGGGGGTCTGGTTCTCGGCATCTCGGACTCCTTGTCTTCAAAGCGTAAGGTGTCCGTGAAAGTGGGGCAACTTCAGAAGCGCTGCTTGACGGTCGGATCCTTCAGCGCAATTTTCAGCGCTTTGTTCAGCGTGTCGATGACGGGCCTGGGTGTGCCCTTGGGCGCATAGAGCGCATGCCACACCGCCACTTCGAATCCGGGCATGCCGGCTTCATTCATCGTCGGGATGGCTGGCAAGGAGCCCAGTCGGGTCTTGGTGGTGACGCCGTAGGCCTTGATCTTGCCGCTCTTGATCTGGCTGCTGGTGTTGGTGCTTTGGTCGCACATCAAATCGACTTGTTTGCCCAGCAGATCGTTCATGGCCGGGCCGGTGCCCTTGTAGGGCACGGTGGTGAGGTCGGTTTCGATGGCCGTCATGAACAGCATGCCGCAGAGGTGCGACGCTGAACCGAGACCGGCGTTGGCGTAGGTGATCTTGTCCTTGTTGGCCTTCACATGGGCCAGCAACTCCTTCAGGTCTTTGGCGGGAAAGTCATCACGCGCCACCAGGATCATCGGCACGTCGGTGATCAGGCCGATGGCCTCGAAGCTGTTGACGGCGTCGTAGCTCAACTTTCGGTACAGCGCCGGCGCTGTGGACTGGCCGATGTGGTGCAAGAACAGCGTGTAGCCGTCGGGAGCTGCTTTGGCCGCACGGGCCGCGCCTATGGTGCCGCCGGCGCCGCCAGCGTTCTCGATGATCAACTGCTGCTTCAAGGTGTTGCCCATCGACTGGGCAATCAAACGCGCCACCGTGTCGGTCGGGCCGCCGGCCGCGAACGGAACGATGACCGTGATGGTTTTCTCGGGATAAGTCTGGGCGCTGGCCCAGAGCGAAGCAGACAGAGCGGCTGCGCTCACGAGGGCTTTAACGATGCGAGGTTTGATGATCGTCTCCTTCGACGGATAGAGTTTTCTGCAGACTGGCAATTTCCATACTTCGTCAGAGGCCAGGCTTTTGCAATCGGAGTTGCCCGCATTTCACGAACGGTTACGTGCTGAAGTGAAGTTGGAACTGGATTCGAACTTCAGCGGGACGCTCCGAGCTACGCACGGTGGTGTGCGCGGCGCCGCGGACCCCGTGGCCTGGGATGCGACCAGGCCTGCGCCGTGTTGATTGGGGGGCTCTCTAGAATCGATTGCATGTCTTTCGTTCACCTGCGTACCCACACCGAATACTCCGTCGTCGACGGCACCTTGCGCATCGACGAGGTCGTCGCGGCGGCCGCCGCCGACCGGCAGGTGGCACTCGCCATCACCGACCTGGGCAACCTGTTCGGCGCGATCAAGTTTTACGGTGCCACGCGTTCGGCGGGCGTCAAACCGGTGATCGGCGCCGATGTGTGGCTGGAGCCCGAAGGCTCGGACCGCGCGCCCACCCGGCTGCTGCTGATGGTGCAAAACCACGCCGGCTATCTGAACCTGTGCGAGTTGCTGACGCGCTGCTGGATGGGCCCGGCGTCGCAGGCGCAGCCGTGGACGACCTGGTCCGCGCTCGCCGAATTGAACGGCGGGCTGATCGCGCTGTCGGGTGCCGAGTCGGGTCTGGTCGGCCAGGCGTTGGTGGCAGGCGATACGGTGCGTGCGCGCGGGCTCGCCCAGCGGTTCGCCGATCTGTTCTCGAACCGCTTCTACCTGGAGCTGCAACGCGCGGGTCTGCCCGGCCAGGAAGCGCAGGTCCAAGCAGCGGTGCGACTGGCGGCTGCGTTGCAACTGCCCGTGGTCGCGACGCACCCGGTGCAGTTTTTGAGCGGCGACGACTTCGAGGCGCACGAAGCCCGCGTCTGCGTGGCCGAAGGCGAAACACTCGCCAACCCGCGCCGCGTCAAGCGCTTCAATGCGCAGCAGTATTTCAAGACCCAGGCTGAGATGGAGGCGCTGTTCGCCGATGTGCCGAGCGCGCTGGCCAACACGGTCGAGATCGCGAAGCGCTGCAGCCTGATGCTGGTGTTGGGCAAGCCGCAGCTGCCGGAGTTTCCGACGCCCGAGGTGAATGGCGAGCAGATGGCGCCGGAGGCGTTCTTTCGCCATTCGTCGCACGAAGGGCTGAACCAGCGGCTGGTGCAGCTCTATCCCGAAGCCGCGAAGCGCGAAGCCGAACGCGCCCGTTACACCGAACGGCTCGAATTCGAGATCGCCACCATTTTGAAGATGGGCTTCCCCGGCTACTTCTTGATCGTGGCCGACTTCATCAACTGGGCCAAGTCCAACGGCTGCCCGGTCGGCCCGGGGCGCGGATCGGGCGCCGGTTCGCTGGTGGCCTATGCGCTGAAGATCACCGACCTCGACCCGCTGCAATACAACCTGCTGTTCGAGCGCTTCCTGAACCCCGACCGGGTGTCGATGCCCGACTTCGACATCGACTTCTGCCAGGCCAACCGCGACCGCGTGATCGACTACGTCAAGGACAAGTACGGCCGCGACGCGGTGAGCCAGATCGTCACCTTCGGCACCATGGCCGCCAAGGCCGCGCTGCGCGACATCGGCCGCGTGCTCGGCATGGGCTACGGCCAAGTGGACAGTATCGCGAAGCTGGTGCCGGCGCCGCCGGGCAAGGTGGTGACGCTGCGCCGCCCGCCACCGGACGTTGACGGCAAGCCCGACACCAGCGCGATCTACGCCCGCCGCGAAGCGCCCGAGATCGAGGAGCGCGAGCAGAAGGAAGAGGAAGTCGCCGAGCTGCTGGCGCTGGCCGAGCGCGTCGAAGGCATCGTGCGCAACGTCGGCATGCACGCGGGTGGCGTGCTGATCGCGCCCGGCAAGATCACCGACTTTTGCCCGCTCTACATGCAACCCGGCAGTGACAGCGCGGTCAGCCAGTTCGACAAGGACGACGTCGAATCGATCGGCCTGGTGAAGTTCGACTTTCTGGGGTTGGCCACGCTGACCATCCTGGAAATGGCCAAGGACTTCATCCGCGCGCGCTACCCGGATCAACGCGCGTTTGCTCTGGAGTCGATTCGGCTCGACGACCCTGGCGCCTATCGATTGATGAGTGAAGGCAAGACGGTCGCGGTGTTTCAGCTGGAGAGCTCGGGCATGCAGCGCATGCTGCGCGACGCCAAGCCCAGCGTGTTCGAGGACGTGATCGCGTTGGTAGCGCTGTACCGCCCCGGCCCGATGGATTTGATTCCGAGCTTCTGCGCGCGCAAGCACGGCCGCGAAGAAGTGGAGTACCCGCACCCGCTGATGCAGGGTGTGCTCGAAGAGACCTACGGGATCATGGTCTACCAAGAGCAGGTGATGCAGGTGGCGCAACTCGTCGGCGGCTACACGCTCGGCGGTGCCGACCTGCTGCGCCGCGCGATGGGCAAGAAAAAGCTCGAAGAGATGATGACGCACCGCGCCGTCTTCGCCGAAGGCGCGGCCAAGAAGGGCATCGGCGAGCTGAAGGCCAACGAAATCTTCGACCTGATGGAGAAGTTCGCGGGCTACGGCTTCAACAAGTCGCACGCTGCCGCATATGCTCTTTTGGCATATCACACCGCGTGGCTGAAGGTGCACTACCTGGCCGAGTTCACCGCTGCCAACATGAGCGTGGCGCTCGACGACACCGACAAGCTGAAGATTTTTCACGACGACGCGAAGACCCTCGGCGTGGTGTTCGAGCCGCCCGATGTCAATGCCGGTGGTTATCGATTCGAGCCGATCACGCCGGATGCGTCTGCCAAACAAAAGGGCGAGCGCGGCCGCGTGCGTTATGGCCTGGGCGCGATCAAGGGGACGGGGCAGGGCGCGATCGAGGCGATCGTCGCCGCACGCAACGAGGGTGGCCCGTTCACCAGCGTGTTCGACTTCTGCGCGCGGGTCGATCGGGCCCGCATCAACAAGCGCACGGTCGAGGCGCTGATCAAGGCGGGGGCGTTTGATCGGTGGGGCCAGGAGCGTTCGGCGCTGTTGGCGAGCGTCAGCCTCGCCTTCGATTACGCCGACTCGCAAGCCGCGCACGCGAACCAGGGCGGCTTGTTCGACCTCGACGATACGCACGGCGCGTCGACGCAGGAGCCACCGCTGGTCGAGGCCCTGCCGTGGAGCATCAAGGAACGGCTGATGGCCGAGAAGGCCGCGCTCGGCTTTTATTTGTCGGGCCACCTGTTCGACCAGAGCGCCGACGAAGTGCGCCAGTTCGTACGCGTCAAGAACGCCGACGTGCTCGACAGCCGCCAAAACACAAAAGACGGGCAACTGCTGGCCGGCATCGTCGGTGACCTGCGCATGGTCAACGGCCAGCGCGGAAGGGTCGCCATCTTCAATCTCGACGACAAGACCGAAGCCATCGAGGCGGTGGCCAGCGAGGAATTGGTGAATGCAAATCGCGACCTGCTCAAAGACGACGAGCTCGTCATCGTGCAGGGCAAGGTGCAGCCCGACCGGTTCTCCGGCGGGCTGCGCCTGACGGTGCAGCAGGTGTGGGGCCTGGCCGAGGCCCGCTGCCGTTTCGGCAAGTACCTGAGCGTGCATGTCAACGGCGCCGTGCCACCAGTGGCCGAACTGCTGCGCGACTTTCCGGCGCGGCGCGTGGTGACCGAACACGGCGACTTGCCGCAGGGCCTGTCGGTGCGATTGCATCTGCACCGCAGCGCCGAGGACGGCGACGTGAGCGCCGACCTCGACCTGGGAGAGCAGGCGCGGTTCTATCCGAGCGACGAGGCGATCGAGCGCTGGCGGGTGGCGGCGGAGGGCAGAAGGGCGCGGGTGATTTATGAGGTGCCGGTGGGGTGAGAGCGGTGGGCTTGATGGAAGGTTGGCTGACTGCTTTCGACCCATCAGCGACATCCACGGTCCTGAAGTCGACGCCCCGAAGCGGCCATTCGTCCGAGCAAAGGCACCCGAAGGAGGCCCCGCGGGGGTGGTGGCTTACGAGTGGGCCGAAGCTGCCCGCCTCGGGCAACCGGACAGCCTTGTCACGGGACAGACCACTGGGAATGACCGCAGGACAGGCCACTAGGACAGACCACACAAACGCACCGCCCGCGCTCAGGCTGACCCCACCGCACAGCGTCCGCA
Organism: Rhizobacter sp.; assembly: GCA_031390425.1. Classification (GTDB taxonomy): domain Bacteria; phylum Pseudomonadota; class Gammaproteobacteria; order Burkholderiales; family Burkholderiaceae_C; genus PBB1. Next base: position 3,162 of record JANMTL010000036.1, on the reverse strand, counting down.
ACGCCCGGTACGCGCCTTCTGGACAGGGTTCTGCACAACTTCAGGGGAGACGGGAAAGCAACGTTCGCCCACAATCGCGGCGACCACAGGGGGACCCATGGGCATCAGCTACGACAAACTGCGATTCCTCGTGGGCGTGTTCACCCGCGTCGACCCACAAGGCGCCACGCAACTAGCGCGCGAGTTGCTCGGTGAAGGCGCTGAACTGCGCACCGGCGGAACGTTGGGCGAAGACGGTCGAAACCCTCCCCCCGAAGGGCAATACAGCTTTCAAGAGGCATGCGTCATAGCGGCCAAAGCGTTACAGCGCGTTCGAACTTTGGCCACACCAACGATTGAGAAAATTGGCGCGCGCCTGAGGGCATCCAACACCATCGGCCTAGTCGGCGAAATCGTGGCCGCGGTCGGCACCGCCGGCGTCATCACAGCCATCTGGGGAGCACCGCCGAAAGACTCCGTTGGCCACATCACCTCCATCTGCCTAGCTGTCGTGGCCCTGGGCGGAACCATCGCATCACTCTTCGCACGCTACCTGCGCCGCGACATCAGCGGCGCAGACGGTGCGCTCGCTGGCGCATACCGGAAACTCGTCGACGGTGCATGGGAAGCAGAAATCCTAAGCGCTAAGCTGGAAGCCGTCATCGCCAAGGGTGTCGCCGCAGCAGCCACCAAGGAAGCAACAGCGCTCATCGAACGCGCTGAAAAACTTGCCGCCGACATTTTCCGCACCGTGAAGGAAGCGGGCGTACCCATTGGGCACGCTGCGTAGACTCTTGCCCGGCCTGCTGGCGGCTCTGCTGCTGGCATGCGCAAGCGGCTCTGCATGGGCACCACCACCCGGGGGGCGTACCCCTGCGAGGCCCGATACCCGCCCATCCATACATGAGACAAGGCCCGCAACAGGAAGCGACCAGAAGGGCGGACATAGCGCAACGCCAGACACCCCCGAAGCGCGCGAGCGGGCGACCATCCAGGCTCTACGAGCCGGCCCACCGGGATGGAGCCCAGACATGGGACGCTATTACGGCGATGTGGCCGTGGCGGCTTACCTGTATGGAAAGTTGTCGAAAGACTTGGCCGAGCAATCTGGCTTCTACCCGGAGTTGCGCTATGAATGGTTGGAACTCAAGCGCGAAAAGGGCAGGCAACCCAACGAGCAGGAATGGCAGAGCCTCGTAGAGAACGAGAAGGCGCGCGTATTGGCGAGGAAGGAGCGGGAGCGCGAACAGGCTACCGAGCAGATCAAGGCCAAAGCGAAGAGCTACGCCGAGCGCACAGACAAGCTGACGCCGCAGGCGATCACAGGCCTGCAGGGCGCCAAACAAGGACGGACAGCGTCATTGGACGGAAAGACTGCCACCATCGTGGTCAAGCTGGCTGACGACCCAGTGCACGACAAGGCGATTATCGAACACACATGGGTTCGCCATGCAGTAGCACTCAGCGAGAGAGTCGACAAATCCAATTTGAACGTGGTCAACTTGTTTACAGACCCCATAGGTGATGCTGTCTTCGAGAAAGTACAAAGCGCTCTCGGCAAAGATGGCACCAAGAGTTTGAGAGCATCACGTGTACTGACAAAAATGCTCACCGGCGGCCAACCCTTCGACGGCGCCACACTCACCACAGCACTACAGGAAGCACAGGGTCAAACCTTCTACATTGTCTCGCACATTCCCAAAGCCCAACCGGGGCGAGGGCACTTGGAATTCAGCGATGGCAGCGCGCCTGTTCTCACAGAAATCGCCCCGCTGCAAGCAGCTTTCCAAGCAGCAAAAGTTAACCTGTTCATGGTGGGTTGTCACAGTTCAGAGCACGCGACCATTGGACTGAGCAAGAGCATCAACAACGTCGACGCACTGAGGATGTTCCTGCAAGCAGCGACGTCGGGGACACCACGCAACCTGTTCGAATGGCACGCCGCGTTTGCCGCAGACGCGCTCGTAGTGATTGACCCGCTGGCCTCCGAAGTGTTCGGCCGGGATGCGGCTGAGCACCAACTCAGTGGCGTGACACTGGTGAGCAACGGCAGCACAGTCTCCACCGGCTATGCCGGCACCTACGTCCCTCCTGCCGCGGTGGCGGGAGTCAACGCGCCGCCATCAGTCGCGCTGGCGGTGGTGGCAAAGACTCTCACACCGCCAGAGTTCTGCACGACCGACCCTTCTCCTTCACAAATGGAGGCGGCACGGCGATTTGCGCCATCGGGGTTGGCACTGCTCCTGCTCACCCTGGTGATATGCATGATGCTGACGCTACAACAAGAGATCCTCAACAAGGGCAAGGAGTATATGGCATCTATGTTGATGCCACTGCTCGGGGGAGCGCCGATTCTGATCTCGGCGTATGCCTGGAGCGGAGGCAATGGAACTCTTTCGCCAGGCCCATGGCTGGGTATCTGGTGCCTCATCTATGGGGCTTTATTCGTCGCAGTCGGTCTGACGGAGGACAAACGGCTGAACGTCTGGTCAGCGTTGGGAGTGGCACTATTGGTCTGCACCATTTTGTTCGGTGCGTCCTACTTCGGACTGACCGCGGACCGGAGCATCCGCGCGTTTTGCGAAGCCTATGCGCAAAAGACCTGATCATCGCAGGTAAGCTCAGGCACAAGCAAGCCAAGGCCTGCTCGGCGTACATGCTCACTGGCGTCATGACAAGCCTCGTACACAAAATGTTGGACAGGCTCCCGCCTTGCGCTTCCTCCTTCCTCCGGCATGAGGTCAAAGGGACGACGCGCCGGGAAGCTGCCTGTCGCCGCCGTTAGCTCGTGGCCGGCACGGTGAGGTTGTGAACCGCCCCGGCTTTTGAGGAGGCTTCAACCTTTGAGAGGATGGAGCCATGAACAAGACGAACAAGTTTTCACCCGAGGTCCGTGAACGGGCGGTGCGGATGGTGCAGGAGCACCGCGGCGAGTATCCCTCGCTGTGGGCCGCTATCGAGTCGATCGCACCGAAGATCGGCTGCGTGCCGCAGACCCTCCTCGAGTGGGTCAAGCGCCAGGAAGTCGACGGCGGTCTTCGTGCTGGCATCAGCACGGCCGAAGCACAGCGCGTCAAGGAGCTCGAGCGCGAGAACAAGGAGTTGCGCCGCGCCAACGAGATCCTGAAGCTGGCCAGCGCGTTTTTCGCACAGGCGGAGCTCGACCGCCGACTGAAGTCATGA
>JANMTL010000026.1:0-11058 GCA_031390425.1 Rhizobacter sp. | reverse complement strand
GAAGTGGGGGACTTCAGCCAGTACGTTTTTTTCGAGAATCCGCGCTGAGTTGGTCGACGTCCAGACGCAGCGTGGTGGATGCGGTGCGAGCCGCTTGTTGCATCGCGTCTCGGCCCACCGTGACGCACACCGAAACTCCGTCGTCCGCTCCAAGAACACGCAAGCCGCCGCTGACGATGCTGCGTGCGACGCTGTGCGCGAACACCAGCCTTTCACGAAAGCGTCGCCGCCTGCCTCACGCCTGTGCCCAGAACACCGCAAACCAGCCGTTCTCGTCAACCCAGCAGCGGCTGTGCACAAAGCCTGACGCCTGCAACAACGCGGCGAAGTTCTCGACCGAGTATTTGTAGGAGTTCTCGGTGTGCAGCCGCTCGCCGGCCGCGAAGCGTCGCTCGCCTCCCGGCCAGCGCACGACCAGCGCACGGCGTGCCTCGAGGTGCATTTCGATGCGCGAGGCCTCGCCGTTGAAGAACGCGATGTGGCGCCAATCGCGCGGGTCGAAGTCGCTGCCGATCAACTCGTTCAGATGCCGCAGCAGGTTCAGGTTGAACGCTGCCGTGACGCCCAACGCGTCGTCGTAGGCCGGCTCCAGCAAGTCGATGGACTTCACCAGATCGACGCCGATCAACAGCCCACCACCGGTGGCGTGGCGCTGCACGCCTGACAGAAAACTCCGAGCGTCGTGCGGTGCGAAGTTGCCGATGCTCGATCCGGGGTAGAAAAAAACCGGTCGGCCTCGCACCAGATCGGGCGGCAGGTCCAGCGTGCTGGAAAAGTCGAGGCCGACGCCGACGACATCCAACGCAGGATGTTTGCGCTGCACATCGGCAAGCGCGTCTTCGAGGAAGTCGACCGAGATGTCGACGGCGACATAGCGCGAAGGGCGCAGTGACGGGATCAGCCGCAGCGCCTTGGCGCAGTTACCGGCGCCCAGGTCGACCAACGTGCCGACCGCCCCGATCGCCTGCGACATCGCCGCCGCATGCGTCGAGAAGATCGCGGCCTCGGTGCGCGTCGGGTAGTACTCGGGCAGTTCGGTGATCGCTTCGAACAGGCGCGAGCCGAGCGCGTCGTACAGGAACTTCGGCGACGTGCTGGCCTGCGCGGCGCCGAGGCTGTGGATCAGTTCGCGGCGCACCTCGGCCGGGTTGTCACGATGCAGTTGCACCAGGCGCTGCGGGGCAGGCGCCAGATGGGGCGTGGGGGCATTCTTCACAGCAGGGACTCCATTCGAAGCTTCGGCCCTCGGTTCACGGAAGCCGTGGTCCGGAGGCGTCGGCGCATTGTGTTGGCAGTTGTTCGGCGGCGCGTCGAATCACCGCACACAACCGCGCGATTCACCGGTTCAATTTCCCCACCCATAATTCGCGACGCTTTCGATCCCGGCATCATGCAAATCGGCCTGTCCAACAACGAATTTTTGTTTGGGGTGATGCTCCTGACCGGCCTGTGCCGCCTGGCTTGGCAGCGCAAGCTGCGCACCATGCCCGAACCCCCGTTGCGACGGCCCTTGTGGGCCACCCTCGGCACCGAGTTGTTCGTTGTCGTCGCGTTGATCTTCACCTGCCGGGTCGCCGTCGCCGATTGGCCGAGTGTGCCTTCGGGTTCGATGGAGCCCACCCTGCGGGTTGGTGACTATTTGTTAATCAACCATTTGGCTTACGGGCCGCGCCTGCCGTTCACCAACACCGCAATTGAATTCGGCAGCCCGGAGCGCGGCGATGTCGTGGTGTTTCGCTATCCGCACGATGTGTCGCAGTTCTATGTGAAGCGGCTCGTCGGCATGCCGGGCGACGTGGTGTCGTTCGTCGACGGCACGGTGTCGATCAACGGTGCGCTGCCCGACACCACGGTGCTCGAGGACGACGCATTGAAAGCGTTTTCCGTTCGACGCGCCGACGAAGACCGCGGCCAGTGGATGGTGCGCGAGTCGGCCGGTGCGCCGCCGCGCGTGCTGAAGATCAATCCGTTCGTGCAGGGTCGGCTGCCGCTGAACCTGAACGACGCGAGCATCTCGGCCCATTGCCACAGCGAACGCGGCGGGGTGTGGCAGTGCACCGTGCCTGCAGGCCATTACCTGATGCTGGGTGACAACCGCGACGCTTCGGCCGATTCGCGCGTCTGGGGGTTCCTCGCGCACGACCAGGTCTACGGCAAGGCGGTGCGGGTGCTGTTCAACTTCGACGAGCCTGCGCGCGCCTGGATGCCGCTGTGAATCTGAAGCAAGCTGCTCCCATGAACGAAACGCGCAACCCGAGCGGTGACCTGAACGGAAAACACATCGTGCTCGGTCTGTCGGGCGGCATCGCCTGCTACAAGGCCGCCGAGCTGGCGCGCGCCTTGGTGAAGGCCGGCGCCACGGTGCAGGTGGTGATGACCGAAGCGGCCGAGCAGTTCATCACCGCCGTCACGATGCAAGCGCTGACGGGCCGCCCGGTGTTCACCAGTGCGTGGGACGCGCGCGCGGTCGATGGTCATGCCAACAACATGGCGCACATCAACCTGACGCGTGGGGCCGATGCGGTGCTGGTAGCGCCGGCGAGTGCCGACTTCATGGCCCGGCTGCTGCACGGCCGCGCCGACGACTTGCTGAGTTTGTTGTGCCTGGCGCGCCCCATCGGGTCGTGTCCGCTGCTGATCGCCCCGGCGATGAACCGCGAGATGTGGGCGCATCCGGCCACGCAGCGCAATGCCTTGCAACTGCGCGCCGATGGCACGCACCTGCTCGGGCCCGCCAGCGGCGACCAGGCCTGCGGAGAGGTCGGCGACGGCCGAATGCTCGAACCCGAAGAACTGCTTGAAGAGTTGATCGGCTTTTTCCGCCCGAAGCCACTCGCCGGCCAGCGCGTGCTGATCACTGCCGGGCCGACGTTCGAGCCGATCGACCCGGTGCGCGGCATCACCAACCTGTCCAGCGGGAAGATGGGTTTCGCGATCGCACGCGCTGCCGCCGAAGCAGGCGCCGAGGTCACGCTGGTAGCCGGCCCGGTGCACTTGAGCACGCCTCGCGGGGTGCGCCGCATCGACGTGCGCACGGCGTTGCAGATGTTCGACGCGGTCGTTCCCGAGGCCCCTCGGTACGATGTGTTCATTGCCACCGCAGCAGTGGCCGATTGGCGGCCGGCGAGCCTGTCCGAGCAGAAGATCAAGAAAAACGGCAGCAAGGTCGCGCCCCTGTTCGAGCTGACCGAAAACCCCGACATCCTGGCCGCTGTCGCCAGCCAGGCCCTCGGCGTCGGCCGGCCGTTCTGCGTCGGCTTCGCCGCCGAAAGCCACGACCTGCTGAAGCATTCGCGCGAGAAGCGCGAGCGCAAGCAGGTGCCGCTGATCGTCGGCAACCTGGGCCCCGCCACCTTCGGTCGCGACGACAACGCGCTGGTGCTGGTCGATGCGCACGGCTACCGCGAACTGCCGCAAGGCGACAAGCTGATGTTGGCGCGACTGCTGATCGCCGACATCGCGCTGCGGCTGGCTTCCTCCGAGAAACCGACATGACGACCATCGAGATCAAAGTGCTCGACCCGCGCATCGCCGAAGCGCTGCCGACGTATGCGACCCCGGGCAGCGCCGGCCTCGATCTGCGCGCCTGCCTGGACGAATCGCTGCTGATCGCGCCCGGCCAGACGCGGCTGATTTCCACCGGCCTGGCGATCCACATCGCCGATCCGGGGCTCGCCGCGATGATCCTGCCGCGCTCGGGGCTGGGTCACAAGCACGGCCTCGTGCTGGGCAATTTGGTCGGACTGATCGACTCGGACTACCAGGGCCCGTTGATGGTCAGTTGCTGGAACCGCAGCGACGCAGCGTACACGGTGCAGCCGATGGAGCGCATCGCGCAACTCGTCATCGTGCCGGTGGTACAGGCGAGCTTTCGGCGGGTCGACGAATTCGGAGCGTCCGAGCGCGGCGCAGGCGGTTTCGGATCGACAGGCGTGCGCTGACTCAGTGCAGGTGCGCACCCGGTGGTACGGCGTTCAGCACGCTGAACGCCGGCTGCCCGACACTGCCGAGCTCCACCTCATCGGCCGTCGCCTTGCGCACGTCCTGCACCGTCATGTGCAGTCGCAGCGCCAGGCCCGCGAGCGGGTGGTTGCCGTCGAGTACGACATGCGTCGGGTACACCTCGGTCACGGCGTAGACCAGGTCTTGCGGCATGTCCGGCGTGACCGCGCCCTTGGGTAAACCTGCGAACTGCAGGCCGACCTCCAGCGCTGCGGGAAACAGCGAGCGCTCCTCGAAAAACACCAAGTCGGCGATGTAGTCGCCGAACGCGTGCTCCGGCTCCAGGTGCAGCGAGGCTTCAAAACCGATGGTCTGTTCGAGCAGCGCGGCTTCGACCTTCTCCAGCAGATCGACACCGCCATAAAAAAATTCGACCGGCTGTGCGAGTTCATCGATCAACTGGCCTTGGGCGTCTTCGAGTCGCCAGGTCAGCGCGACGACGCAAGGGGATTGGATTTGCATCGAGAAATGATCGCACACGGCGCGGGGCGAACCCGGCTGTGCCGTGTCGATGAGACGTCGCGTGGACAATCGTCTGCATGCGCATCGACATCCCCACACCGCTGCTCGGCGGGCTCAGCCCGCAGGCATTCATGCGTCGCCATTGGCAGAAAAAGCCGCTGTTGATCCGCCAGGCGGTGCCCGAAGGTGAACCGGCGCTCGATCGCGCCGCGCTGTTTGCGCTGGCCGCCGCCGAAGGCACCGAGTCGCGTGTGATCGAGCGCTGCGGCGCGAACTGGAAGCTGCGCCACGGGCCGTTCACGCGACGCCAACTGCCGCCGCTGACGCGCCCCGACTGGACGCTGCTGGTGCAGGGCGTCGATCTGCATTCAGAAGCCGCGTACCGCTTGATGTCGCGCTTTCGTTTCACGCCCGACGTGCGCCTCGACGATGTGATGCTTTCGTATGCGACCGATGGCGGTGGCGTCGGGCCGCATTTCGACTCCTACGACGTGTTCCTGCTGCAACTCGCCGGGCGCCGCCGCTGGCGCATCGGCCGCATGAAGCAGGCGACGCTGCAAGCCGACGTTCCGCTGAAGATCCTGCAACACTTCGAAGCCGAAGAGGAGTGGACGCTCGAACCCGGCGACATGCTGTACCTGCCGCCGCGCTGGGCGCACGACGGCGTGGCCGAGGGTGCGTGCATTACGGCGTCGATCGGCTTTCGCGCGCCATCGCTGCACGAGGTCGGCTCGGAAGTCCTGCAACGCATGCTCGACGGTGGCGACGACGACGACGATGGCCACCGGGTTCGCTACCGCGATGCGGCACAAGCGGCGACCGTGCAACCCGCGCGCATCCCGCAGCCGCTTGCCGAATTCGCCGCCGATGCGGTCAGGCGCCTGGTCGACGACCCGCGGTCACTGGCTTGCGCGCTCGGCGAATGGCTCAGTGAGCCGAAGCCGCAGACCTGGTTCGATCCGGTGGACGCCTTGCCCGGTCGCTGCGCCGTTGTGCTCGATCGACGCACCCGCATGCTCTACGACGACCGCCATGTCTTCATCAACGGGGAATCGTTCATCGCCTCAGGCCGCGACGCCACGCTGATGCGTCTGTTGGCCGATCGCCGCGTGCTCGATGCGGCGCAGGTGTCCAGGCTCGGCGCCGACGCCTGGGAACTGCTGCAATCCTGGGCCTTCCAGGGCTGGCTGAACGCGACCGCCACCGACGATTGACGGGTCGCCCGCGAGTCGTACAGACTTCGGTCCGTGTCCGACGCAGGGGATGGTGTGCGATGAATCCTTCCGTGAGCCATTTGATCGAAACACGTGCCGATTTCCAGTCTGCGGTGCGCCAAGCCTTTGCCGACATCGCCGCCGTCGGCCCGCGTGAGATTTGGATGTGCGACGAAGACTTTGCGGACTGGCCGTTCAACGAGCCGCAAGTCGTCGAGCACCTGTCGAAGTGGGCACTGGCGCACCGCGCGTGCACCGTGCTGGCCCTCGATTACCAGCCCATTGCGCGTCACCACCCGCGATGGGTGCAATGGCGTCGCCAACGCGCGCACGTGGTTCGCTGCAGAACCCCCGATGAGGCAGATTCGGCGCGCCTTCCGTGTGTGCTGCTCGCGCCGGGCCTGTTGACCGTGCGCCTGCTCGAGCGCAGCGCGTATCGCGGCGGTGCGTCGACCGATGCCGCCGACGTGCTGCGCGAGCGCGAACGTCTTGACGCACTATTGCAACGGTCGGTCGACGCCTTTCCTCCGAGCACACTCGGTTTGTAAAAATACATGCGACTGCGACATATACTGATAGGCTAGAAGCAGAGGGTATTTCCTGCCTTTCGCTCCTGAGTTTTGAGCTTATGCGGTCGCAAAGGCTCCGGACCATTTCTATTTACCGACCTTTTTGATTGAGGATAAACATGAACAAGACGCTCGTGCTGGCTACCCTGGTTGCTGCTGTTTCTCTCGCCGCCTGCGGCAAGAAAGAGGAAATCCTCGCGCCTGCGATGGAAGCTGCCTCTGCTGCCGCTGCGCCTGCCGTGGCTGCTGTTGAAGCCGCCGCTGCCTCCGCAGTCGACACAGCCGCTTCGGCCGCTGCAGACGCCACGATGAGCGCCGCCAGCGGTGCTGGCATGGCCGCCGAGGCTGCCAAGGACGCTGCTGGCATGGCTGCTGATGCCGCCAAGGACGCAGCCGACAAGGCTGTCGATGCTGCCAAGGACGCGATGAAGAAGTAATCGGTTTCCACCGATGTGAAAAAGCCGCCTTCGGGCGGCTTTTTCGTGTCTGCGCAAGTTTGCGGGCTGAACAGACCAGCCCGCCTGCCCGCAACAACGCCTCACTTCAAGTCTTCGATCAGAAGCGCCGCGATGCGGGTTCCGGCAGCGCCCGTCTCCGCGCCACCTTTTTCGTTTTGCACGCTGACCGTGGTGCGGTCGCCCTCGCCGCCCTTTACCTGAACCCGGTAGCGCGAGACGTTGTTCGGATCGTTCTTGTCCTTGCCGATGTTGAACAACTTCTTCAGGAAACCGGGCTCCTCTTTGTTGACAACCACCGTTTCGGCATAACGCACGTAATAGATGCCTTGCACACGGTCGCGGTCTTCGACCGTGAAACCGCTGCGGTCGAGTGCGATGCCGACCCGACGCCATGCGCGATCGAAGCCTTCGTCTACTTCGATCGTGGAGGCTTGTCCCGCCAGCACACGGGCACGAGCCGTTGTCGGCGCGCCGACGGCCACCTGCACCTTGGCCTGCTCCTCGTTCGCCCCGAGCTTGAGCAGCAAACGGCGCAGCATTTCGGTTTCGAGTTCCGGATCGGCGGGGCGCGGTTGCCACACGGTGCTGTCTTTTTGCGGGCCGGTGGCCACTTCGATCATGCCGCGGTGGCTGATGAAGACATCGCTGCCATTGGCCGTGCGCTCGAGGCGGGTGCGGAATCGGTCGCGCTCGCCAGTGGAGTAGACCGACTCGAACACCTTGCCGATCGTGTTTCGGATGAAGTCCTGCGGCAGCTTCGCGCGGTTCTCGTTCCACTCGGTTTCCATCACGCCGACGTCCGACTGATTCACCGTCAGCGTGAAACCGCGCTCGCGCCAGAACGCCTGCAGCAGCGGCCACAGTTGTTCCGGCGTCATCGACGTGACCAACCAGCGGTCGCTCCCACTGCGTTCGATGCGCAGGGTCGCGTCACCGCCTGGCACGATCGTCGGCCCACTGGACACGCCGGATGGCGTCGACTGAAACGTGGCGGCGCTGAAGGAGCCGGAATCGTCTTGCTTGTAGCGCGATTCGCGAGACAACTGCGTCAGATCGGGCGGGATCTCGAGCCCCGCAGTTTTGACCGCAGCGGCGCGGTAGTCGACCTTGTCGCCGGTGAGCAGGCCGTCCACCGACGAGCAACCAGCCAAGCCGATCACCAGCGCCGAGCCGGCCAGACGCCATGGAGGGGAGACCGGACGGGCCTGTCGAAGCGACCGGGTGCGTTGTGAAACTGTCACGTTGTTCATCTCCGTGGGGTGGGCGGCGGCAGACATGCCGCGCACCCCGTTGATCGCTCGGGGCGAGGGAAGGGCCGTGCCCAGGGCATGACGTTGCTGACGGCGCATCGACACAGCGTCAAATCAGGCCGGCATCGTGCAGCGCCGAGCCGACGGTGGCCTGCCCGGGCGCCGTCAATGGCAACAGCGGCAGGCGCAGCGTGTTCTTGCAGCGGCCGAGTTTCGCCAGCGCCCATTTGGTCGGCGCCGGGCTCGGTTCGGTGAACAGGTGCTTGTGCAGTGTCAGCAGCCGCATGTGGATCGCCGTGGCTTCACGCACCCGGCCTTCCATTGCGGCAATGCACAGATCGTGCATGGCGCGCGGCGCGACATTGGCGGTGACGCTGACGTTGCCGTGGCCGCCGAGCAGCATCAGCGCGATGGCGGTGGCGTCGTCGCCGGAATAGATTGAGAAGCCCGGCGGCGCATGTTTGACGAGCCACGCTGCGCGTTCGATGTTGCCGGTGGCTTCCTTGACCGCCACGATGCCGGGCACCTGGGCCAGACGCAGCGCGGTCTCGGGCTGCATGTCTGCCACGGTGCGTCCCGGCACGTTGTAGGTCACCATCGGCAAATCGACCGCTTCGGCGATGGCCTTGAAGTGCTGGTAGATGCCTTCTTGCGACGGCTTGTTGTAGTAGGGCACCACCGACAACGAGCAATCGGCGCCCACTTGCTTGGCGTAGCGGGTGAGTTCGATCGCTTCGCGCGTCGAGTTGCCACCGGCACCAGCCATGATGGGGATGCGCCCACGCGCATGTTCGACCGCCACACGGATGATTTCGCAGTGCTCTTCAACCGACACCGTGGGCGACTCGCCGGTGGTGCCGACCACGCCGATGCAGTCGGTGCCTTCGGCGATGTGCCAGTCGATGAGGCTGCGCAGCGTGTCGCAGTCGACGCTGCCGTCGTCGTGCATCGGCGTGATGAGCGCGACGATGCTGCCAGTGATCGGTTTCATGGGAATTCCTTGCAAGCCTTTGATTTTAGCTGGCCCGTCCGATCGTCAAATCCCGTCCAGTGAATGGCGGTACAAGTCGGCGCCAGCGGCCGTTTCGCGCGTCGCCACCAGGCGCTGGATGTATCGATTTGGAAGGCTTGCAAAACCGTCTTCATACGCCACCACCCGCAGCCCGTGCGCCGAGGCGAATTGCAGCAGTTCGCCCGGGCGCAACAGGAAGTTCGGGTTCGACGGTTTGCCGACGCTGGCGTTACCGGCGGCAAAGGTTTCATAGATCAACACGCCCGACTCGGCCACGCTGCGCGCGATGTCCGGCACCAGCGCGCGCCACAGGTAATTGGTGACGACGACGGCGTGGAAGCGTTCGCCGGGCAAGGGCCATGGCTGGCCTTCGAGGTCGGCGACCAGCGTGCGCGCGATGGCCTGCAAGCCTTGCAGTGCCGCCGCGTCGCGGTCCACAGCGGTGACCGCGCAGCCGCGAGCATGAAACCAGCGCGTGTGACGGCCGCTGCCGCAGGCGACATCGAGCACCGTGCCGTCGGCCGCAACGAGGTGCGACCAGCGCCGAACCCAATCGGAAACGGCGACGCGGGCATGGGCGTCGAGTGGCGATGGCGTGCCAGTGGAGGGGTGGGTCATCGGGGGCCTGGAAGCGCATCCAAAGGGTGGTGGGCGATCTGCGCAGCCACTGTAGTGGATCGGTGCACGACCCCTCAAACCCGCTCCCTACAATGCGCCGCCATGTCATCCCGCCCCCCAGCACGTTCAGCCTCAAGCACTGCATCAGCAACGCCAGCCAGCTACGGCGAATCGTCGATCCGCGTTCTCAAGGGGTTGGAGCCCGTCAAGCAACGGCCGGGCATGTACACCCGCACCGACAGCCCGCTGCATGTCGTGCAGGAGGTGATCGACAACGCCGCCGACGAGGCTCTGGCAGGGCACGGCAAGCGCATCGATGTGACGCTGCACGCAGACCAATCGGTCAGCGTGCATGACGACGGCCGAGGCATCCCGTTCGGCATGCATCCTGAAGAGTTGCGGCCGGTGGTCGAAATCGTTTTCACCCAGTTGCATGCAGGTGGCAAGTTCGACAAGGGCGCGGGCGGCGCGTACAGCTTCTCGGGCGGCCTGCACGGCGTGGGCGTCAGCGTGACGAATGCGCTGTCGAAGCGGCTCGAAGTGACGGTGTTTCGAGAAGGCCAGGTCGCGCAGCTCGCGTTCGCCGGTGGCGACGTGATCGAGCCGCTGGTGCTGCGCAAAACGGTGCTGTCGGCAGCGTCGGGCGATCGCAAGAGCGGCACCACGGTGCGCGCCTGGCCCGATGCGAAATACTTCGACAGCATCGAGCTGCCGAAGGCCGACCTGATGCATCTGCTGCGCAGCAAGGCCGTGCTGATGCCGGGTGCCACGGTGTCGCTGACGATCGAGAAGGTCGGCCGCGCCGAACACGAGGTACAGACCTGGCTGTACCAAGGCGGTCTGCGCGACTACCTGATGCAGACGCTGAACGCCGACCCGCTGATCCCGCTGTTTGAAGGTGCGTTTCACGCCGATGGGTCCGAGTCGGAGAACTCTGCGAACTTCGCGAACTTTGCGAAGGGCGAGGGCGCGACCTGGTGCGTCGCCTTCACCGAAGACGGCGCGCCGGTTCGCGAGAGCTACGTGAACCTGATCCCCACCGTCAACGGCGGTACGCACGAGTCCGGATTGAAAGACGGGCTGTTCGGCGCGATCAAGAACTTCATCGACCTGCACAGCCTGCTGCCCAAGGGTGTCAAGCTGATGCCCGACGACGTGTTTTCGCGCGCCAGCTTCGTGCTGAGCGCCAAGGTGCTCGACCCGCAGTTCCAGGGCCAGATCAAGGAGCGCCTGAACAGCCGCGATGCGCTGCGGCTGGTGTCCGGCTGCGTCAAGCCGCCGCTGGAGCTGTGGCTGAACCAGCATGTCGACTACGGCAAGAAGCTCGCCGAGCTGGTGATCAAGCAGGCGCAGACGCGCCAGCGCGCGAGCCAGAAGGTCGAAAAACGCAAGGGCTCGGGCGTGGCGGTGCTCCCCGGCAAGCTGACCGATTGCGAGAGCCGCGACTTGGCAAACAACGAACTGTTTTTGGTC
>JANMTL010000017.1:0-1729 GCA_031390425.1 Rhizobacter sp. | reverse complement strand
TGGTTTGCGCGGTCGCTGGCCCTGCGATCGGGCTTCGAGGTAAGCCTTCGCCGGATCCCAAGGCACCGTCTTCCCGGTCGCCAGGACTTTCGCCCAGCGTTCGCCGGCAACACGCTGAAAGTCGGCATCGAGCTCCGCCTGCTCGACCGTCTGTTCGATGGCGTCGAGGATGAAGGCGTGCGCCGTCTTCCCCGAGTTTTCGGCTGCGGCGGCCACGCGTACTTTCAGGTCTTCTTCGATGCGGATGGTGGTGGTTGTCATGCCTTACTCCGACAATAAGCCGTCAATGTAGCACCAACGTGCTACTCGACCCCCTCGATGGGAGGCACCTGCTCAGCCGCGCAACCCCGTCCCTCCCGGATGCCCCGGCAGCACCACGGGAGCAAGCGCCTTCCAGCCCTTCTTGCGGTGCTCGGCCACCACGTTGGTGTAAATGCCGCCGCGCACGTACCAGCGTGCGGTGATGCGGGCATAGCGCGGCTGGGTGACCGCGACGATCTTCGTCAGGATGTCGTTGGTCACCTTCTCGTGGAAGGCGCCCTCGTCGCGAAAGCTCCACAGGTACATCTTCAGGCTCTTCAGCTCGACGCACAGCTCGTCGGCCACCATGTCGATCGTGAAGTGCGCGAAGTCGGGCTGGCCGGTCAGCGGGCACAGGCAGGTGAACTCCGGAATCTGGAACTGGATCGCGTAGTCGCGCTCGGGCGCCGGGTTCGCAAACACATGCAGTTCCTTCGACGGCGCGGTCGGCGGGTTGATCGGCGCGACACGCTGCTTGGCGGATTCGGGCTTCAGGCTGGATTTTTTCGTGGTTTTTGCCATGTCGGTCTCGTCGGTGTGAGGGCTCAAGGAATGCCCAGGGTCTTGTGGGTCTGCACGCTGAGTCGCCACTGCGGATGCGCCAGACAGTGCGCGATCGCCAGCCGCGTGTTGCGCCGTTGTTCGAGGCCGTCCATCGGCTGCAAAAAGAACAGCCCGAAGTCCAGGTGCTCGAAGCGATCGGGCATTGCAGCGGGCTGCGGAAACACCAGTTTCAACTCGTTGCCGCGCGTCAGCACCACCACGGCATCGGCCTTCGGGCTGACGCAGATCCAGTCGAGTCCGTCGGGCGCGGGCTGCGTGCCGTTGGTCTCGACGGCGACCTCGAAGCCGAGCGCGTGCAGCGCGTCGATCAGCGGCGCGTCCAGTTGCAGCAGCGGCTCGCCGCCGGTGCACACGACCAGCGGCTTGCCGCGTTGCCCTTTCGGCCAGTGCGCTGCCACCTGCGCCGCCAGCGCTTGCGGGGTGTCGAACTTGCCGCCGCCGGGGCCGTCGGTGCCGACGAAATCGGTGTCGCAGAAATTGCACACTGCGTCGGCGCGATCGGCCTCGCGGCCCGACCACAGGTTGCAGCCGGCAAAGCGGCAGAACACCGCCGCGCGGCCGCTCTGGCCGCCCTCGCCTTGCAGCGTGTAGTAAACCTCTTTGACGGCGTAAGTCATGGTCTCAGAGGGGTCCGGCCAGCGTCGCGCCGCCCACCGACACGATCGCGCCGCAGCCCGGCGTTTCGTCCAGATCGACGCCGTCGAGCTGCGGCAATTGGTGGCGCGCCCGCTCCAGCACCCAGCTCGCGATGCTGGCGGTGTCGCAATCCGCCAAGTCGGCGATCTCGTGCAGCGGCTGGTGATCCAGCAACTGAAAGATCGGATCGAAAGCCGCCTTCACGTCGCCGAAATCGACCGCCCAACCC
>JANMTL010000315.1:0-3525 GCA_031390425.1 Rhizobacter sp. | reverse complement strand
TCGCCAGCCACGGCATGGCCGACTTCAGCAGCGATGCCGCGGCGAAAGCCCAGACGGCCCAGCGCATTGGCGGCTTGCGGGAGTTCATTCCGGGACAGTGTGCCAGAGCTTATCGGCGGGGCGCGCCCGATAATGAGTCATGGCGATCCAGACCGACGACTTCGAGCCCGCGCGGCGCACCGACAACCGGGTGGTCAGCGCCGCGCCGGCGTCACCGAACGAAGAGGCGATCGAACGCGCGCTGCGGCCCAAAGGCCTGGCCGAATACGTCGGCCAGGCCAAGGCCCGCGAGCAGCTCGAGATCTTCATCGGCGCCGCGAAGATGCGCAGCGAAGCGATGGACCACGTGCTGCTGTTCGGCCCGCCCGGCCTGGGCAAGACGACCTTGTCGCACATCATCGCCAACGAGCTCGGCGTGAACCTGCGGCAGACCTCGGGGCCGGTGCTGGAAAAGCCGAAAGACCTGGCCGCGATCCTGACCAACCTGGAGCGCAACGATGTGCTGTTCATCGATGAGATTCATCGCCTGAGCCCGGTCGTCGAAGAAATTTTGTACCCGGCGCTGGAGGACTACCAGATCGACATCATGATCGGCGAGGGCCCGGCCGCGCGCTCGATCAAGCTCGATTTGCAGCCGTTCACACTCGTCGGCGCGACCACCCGCGCGGGCATGCTGACCAACCCGTTGCGCGACCGCTTCGGCATCGTGGCACGGCTGGAGTTCTACACGCCGGAAGAGCTCGCGCGCATCGTCAACCGCTCGGCCGGGCTGCTGAAGGTGCCGACCGATGCCGAAGGCGCGTTCGAGATTGCGCGCCGCTCGCGCGGCACGCCGCGAGTCGCGAACCGTCTTTTGCGGCGGGTTCGAGATTACGCCGATGTGAAGGGCGACGGCCGCATCACCAAGGCGCTGGCCGATCTGGCGCTGAAGATGCTCGATGTCGATCCGCACGGCCTCGACGTGATGGACCGCAAGCTGCTCGAAGCGGTGATCCATCGCTTCGACGGCGGGCCGGTCGGCCTCGACAACGTGGCCGCCGCGATCGGCGAAGAGCGCGACACGATCGAAGACGTGATCGAGCCTTACCTGATTCAGCAAGGCTACCTGCAACGCACCCCGCGCGGCCGCATCGCGACGCTGGCAGCCTTCAAACACCTGGGCGTGACGCCGCCGAAGAGCAGCGCGGGGGTCGATCTGTTCGGCGAGTGAGTCACGGCGCACGCACCGATTTGCTCAGTCAAAACGTGGCGCGATTCGATTGCTCGTCGCTCACAACACCACACCATTCTCAGGAGGTTCGTCAGGCCCGTTGTCTCCATGTTCTACGGCATCGTTCCGGCTGTACTTGCCGGACAACCGCCATCACAACCTGCCGCACATCCATGCCCGGTATGCGGAGTTGGAGGCCTCCATCGGCTTTGCCGACGGCGAGGTGCTGGCGGGCGAGTTGCCCCGCAAACAGTCGCGCCTCGTGCAGGCCTGGATCGAACTGCACCGCGACGAACTGGTGGCTGACTGGGAGCTGGCCGCATGGACAGGACATCGCCCCCGAAACCTCGCTGGCGGAAATGACCTGCGTGCAAGAGCCGCCCGCACCGAGCTGAAGCGTCGGGCGCAGTTTCTCAGGGCCGCAAGCCGACCGCACCATCCGCCGCCTCGTCCAACGCCACCCCATCCAGGTGCCGCGTGTCGCCCCAGCCGACCAGCGTCAGGCCTTCGCCGGTGTGCAGCAGCCGGTTGATGCTGGCGTTACCGAGCGGCCAGGAGCGCTTCGATTGCAAGTCGAGGTGCATCGCGGCGCGGTACAGGCAATCCATCACCCCGCCGTGCGCCACGACGACGATGGTCTGCCCGGCGTGGGCCTCGGCCAGCCCGGTCACCGCGCCGATGCAGCGCGCACACACCGCGCGCAGCGACTCGCCGCCGTCGGGCGCGAACTCGGGGTCGCGCTGGGCCCAACGGTGCGCCTCGGCCGGCCAGCAGGCCTCGACTTCGGCAAACGTCAGCGCCTCGAAGACGCCGAAAGCGCGTTCGCGCAGCCGGGGGTCGGTGACGACAGGCAGGGCGAGTGCAGCGCCCAGCACTGCGGCCGTTTGCAGCGCACGCGACAGGTCGCTCGAATACACCGCCGCGATGCCTTCATCGACCAGCGCATCGGCCGTGCGCGCGGCCTGCCAGCGACCGGTGGCGTTGAGCGGAATGTCCCGGTGGCCCTGAATGCGGGTGTCGACGTTCCACTCGGTTTCGCCATGGCGGATGGCCACGATGCGGGTCACCGCCTGCATCGATTCAAACGCCCCAGACGATCACGGCGTTTTCGGCCTGACTGCGCTTGAGCATCTCGACCAGCGGCCAGGCGCGCTGGTGCAGGCTCACCGCGTCGCCGGACGCGATTTTTCGGCCTTCGGCGGCGGCTTCCTTGTCAGCCTGCTGGCGGGCGGCTTCGGCGGCCGCCACCGCCTGTTCGATCGCGGCGATCGCAGCGGGCATGTCGGCCACCTCGAAGATGCCTTGCGCCGACGGCTGCTTGCCGACGAGCCGCAGGATGTGGTCGCCGTGGGGCGCCAGCATGATGACGTCGCCTGCCGCTTTGGATTTGAATTTGTAGAGCATTCGGCCCTCGCTGCCCGGTGGGAATTCACGCCAGATTGTGCGCCGCCACCGCGTTCGATGCGGAGGCCGCAGCGACGCGGCCGCGCTCAGGCGGGCGGGGTCGCCGCTGGCGTGTCGAGGTCGATGGTCGCAGCGGCGCCGAGGCGATCGAGCATCGCCTCGAACGACACCACATCGATCGCCGGCGAATGCAGAAAGCCCTGGTACTGCTCGCAGCCGACTTGCAGCATGAACCGGCGTTGCGCCTCGGTCTCGACGCCCTCGGCAATCAGTTCGAGGTGCAGTGCGCGCGCCATGTTGGCAATCGCCCGCACGATGCCGGCATCGCTTTCGTCGCCCGGCAAGCCGTGAATGAAGCTGCGGTCGATCTTCAGCCGCCCGATCGGGAAGCGCTTCAGGTAAGCCAGGCTCGAATAGCCGGTGCCGAAGTCGTCGATCGCCAGCTTGACGCCCAACTGCGCCAGCGCCTGCAGACGGTGCAGTGCCTCTTGCGCGTCCTGGATCAGGATCGACTCGGTCAGCTCCAGCTCCAGCCATTGCGCATCGAGCCCGACTTCGGCCAGCGCCTTCGCCACGCTGTCGACGAAGTCGGGCTGCTGAAACTGCAGCGCCGAGACGTTGATCGACATCAGCAGCCGGTGCCCGCGCGCGTGCCACAGCGCGGCTTGCTGCACCGACTGGCGCAGCACCCAGGCGCCGATGGCGACGATGAAACCGCTGCGCTCGGCCACAGGGATGAACTCGGCCGGTGGCACGTCGCCGAGTTCGGGGTCGCGCCAGCGGATCAGCGCTTCGGCGCCGACGATTTCGCCGCTCACCAGATCGACCTGCGGCTGGTAGTGCAGCCGGAACCGCCCGGCCGCCAGCGCCTGGCGCATCGCGTGGTCGAGCTTCATGCGGGTGCGCAGCTT
>JANMTL010000273.1:0-2670 GCA_031390425.1 Rhizobacter sp. | reverse complement strand
GAACGGCTCCACCCGCCGAGCGTAACGTGCGCCCTGCGGTCGGCCGCCGCGCAAGCCCGCGTTAACGTACGAGTGGCCGGCGTCAACTATCTTGTCCGCCCGGCGACAACTATCCTGGCCGGTGGAGGCGGGGAACGATTTCGTTGGTCAGCGGCGTTTTCGCGCAGCAGGGGCATGCCCCTGCTGCGCGGCGCGCCGTCGGTAGCTCTCCACGTTCATTTCCAGGATCGTCGAGTGGTGCAC
This sequence comes from Rhizobacter sp., assembly GCA_031390425.1. Classification (GTDB taxonomy): domain Bacteria; phylum Pseudomonadota; class Gammaproteobacteria; order Burkholderiales; family Burkholderiaceae_C; genus PBB1. Next base: position 2,427 of record JANMTL010000273.1, on the reverse strand, counting down.
CAGGCGGTCGACAGCGGCCAGCGTCATGGCCGGCTCGACGAACACCTCGCCCCATTGCGAGAACGGCGTGTTGGCCGTGATGGCCAGGCTCTTGTGCTCGTAGCGTTCGGCGATCAGCTCGAATAGCACCGAGGTCTCGGCCTGATCGCGCCGAACGTAGCTCAGGTCGTCCAGGATCAGCAGATCGAAGCGGTCGAGCCTGGCCAGCTCCTGCGGCAGCCGCAGATCGCGCCGCGCCGCCTGTAGCCGCTGCACCAGGTCCGAGCAGCGAGTGAACAGCACGCGCCGGCCGGCGTCGATCAGCGCATGGCCCAGGCCGCACACCAGATGGCTCTTGCCCACCCCCGGCGGGCCGAACAGCAGCACGTTGGCGCCGCGCTCGAGCCACTCGTGCCCCTCGGTCAACGCCGTCACCTGCGCCTTGGACACGCTGGGCACGGCGGCGAAGTCGAAGCTCGACAGCCGCTTGTCCGGGCTCAAGGCCGACTCGCTGCGGTGACGGTCGATGCGCCGTGTCTCGCGCTCGGCCATCTCGTGCTCGAACACCGCCTCCAGCAGCCGATGTCCGGGCCAGCCCTCGCTGTCGGACTGCGCGCACAGGTTGCTGGCCAGGCGCTTGATCGTGGGCAGCCTCAGCTCGGTGAGCATCAGGCCCAGGCGGCCGCTGGTGGCACTGGTGGCGCTCACGGCGCCGTTCACAGGGCCACCTCGCCAACCGTCTGGCCCGTCGCCTCGAGCAGCGCGTCGTAGCCGGCCAGCGCGGGCAACTCGACTGTCACGTCGGGCACCGCGCTGGTGGGCGGCGCCAGCAGTTGGGTCAGCGCGAGCAGGTCAGGCAACTGGTCGAGCTCGATCAACTGCTCCAATTCGTCGGCCAGTTGCGCTTCGTGCCCATCGGCGGCCAGCGCGAGCAGCCCGACCATCGTCTTGCAGGCCTCGCGTTCTGGCCGTGCTGCGGCCAGCCGCTCCCAGGTCTGGCGGTACACCGCACGCGGGAACGCCGCGTCGCGCAGCACCCAGCGCGCGAACGCGCCGGGCTTGCGCTTGAGCGCGGCCACCAGGTGCCGGTAGTCGATGTCACGCGGGTGGCGCTGGCCGTCACGGTGCGTCGCACGCGCTCGCTTGAGCACGCACTGGCCACCGAGCCAGCACTCGATGTGCTGCGCGTACTGGCGCACCATCAGGCGGTGGCCGATGAGCTGGCTCGGGGCGCTGTACTGCACGCCCTTGATGGTGAAGATGGCGTACTTGCTCACCCGAGCGGGCAGTTCCTCGAACTCGGCGGTGCGGCGCGCCGGCAAGGCCTTGAGCAGCGGGCGTTCGACGGCCAGCCGCTTGGTCGCTCGGGTGTTCAGGCGCTGCACTATTCCGTCGACGAAGGCCTCGTAGCCGGCGCGGTCGTCGAAGGCTCGGCTGCCGCGCAAGCGCAGGGCCTGGTCCAGCGCGGTCTTGAGCGAGTCATGCCGTGACTCGATGGAGCCGTTCTCGTGCGACTGGCCCGGGTTGCAGCGGCTGGCACGCATGCCGTAGTGACGGCACAGCTCGTCGTAGCGCAGCGTCAGCGTCTCTTGCTCGGCCAGGTTGTTGAATGCGGCTGAGAGGCTGTCGGTGCGGTGTTCCTCGGGCACCCCGCCCAGGCGCCACAGCGCGGCCTGCAGCCCGGCGGACAGGGCCATGAAGCTCTCGCCGCCGACGCCGACCTGGGCGTGGCGCCAGCCCGAGTGAGCGAGCGCGAACTGGTACAGCCGGTGCGGGAACGCGGCGCCGTCGATCTCGATGCCGAGGTCGTCGCCCACAGTGAAGTCCGACAGGCCCAGCCGGCCAGGCGGATGCTCCTGTGCGAAGTAGATGTCGCGCTCGGCGCCGTGCAGTGCGCGCCACTGGCGCATGCGGCGCTGCAGGGTGCGCAGCACGCTGGTGTCGTACCGGGCCGGATGGCGGCGCTGCAATTCTTCGAGCAGCGTGACGGCGTTGAGCTGCGCATCGGTCTGCAGCAGCGGCACGACCTCGGCGTCCCACACCGCGCTCAGCGGGTCTTCGCGGGTGCGCCAACAGCGCAGCGCGTGTTGCGAGGGCAGCGTGTCTGTGTGGTCTATGCGCCGGGCGCTGCGCTCGCTGATGCCGGCCTTGGCGGCGGCTGCAACCTGCGTGAGCGTGTTGCGATGTTGCTTGTACTTGTGCACTTGGTGGTCCGTGATCTTCTTGCCGGGCATGCCGCTCGCCTTCGATTCGCCTTCGAAGAACTCACGGTAGCCCCGCCTCCAGCACCTGCCCGGCACCGGTCACTGACCGGCCAAGATAGTTGTCGTCGACCGGCCAAGGTAATTGTCGTCAACCACTGGACCTACGGCGAGTTCGATGAGGTGGTGGAACGGGTCGCTGCCGGCTTGCAGGGCCACGGCGTGACGAAGGGCGACCGAGTGGCCG
>JANMTL010000269.1:0-3674 GCA_031390425.1 Rhizobacter sp. | reverse complement strand
ACGCCCGAAGAAGCGCTGCGTGGCATGACGGTGAACGGCGCGAAAGCGCTCGGCCTGCACGACCGCGGCACGCTTCGCGCAGGCCAGCGCGCCGACTTCGTGGTGTGGCCGCACGCGCATCCGAACGAACTTTCGTACGGCTTCGGCCAGCGTGTCGACGTCCGCGTCGTGATTGGTGGCGAGGCGTTGACGACGTGAACGCCGATCGCGAGGCGATGCTCTGGGCCGCTCAGGCCTGGCTGCCCGGCGGATGGCAACACAACGTGCTGCTGCGGATCGGCAGCGACGGGTGCTGGGCCGAAGTGACGCCCGGCGTGGCCCAGCCGCCAGCAGTCGCCACCGTCATCGACGGCCCGCTGTTGCCCGGCCTCGTCAACGCCCACAGCCACGCCTTCCAACGTGCCTTCGCCGGCCTGGCCGAACGGCGCGAGTCGGCGACCGACGACTTCTGGTCTTGGCGCGAGCGCATGTACCAGGTGGCGCTGCGCATCACCCCGCACCAATTGCGCGCCATTGCCGCGCAGGTGTACGTGGAGCTGCTGCAAGGCGGCTACACCCACGTCTGCGAGTTCAACTACCTGCAGCACGACACGCAAGGCCAGCCCTACGCCGATCCACTGGCCATGTCGTGGGCCTTGGCCGATGCGGCGGCGGATGCCGGCATCGGCCTGACCCTGATGCCCGCCCTGTACGAACGAGCTGGCTTCACACAACCCGCCCTGCGCGAAGACCAGCGCCGCTTCGCCACCACCCCCGCCAGCGTTTGGGCCGCCGCGTCACAGATTGCCGCCAGCGGACGACCCAACGTGAACGCCGGCCTGGTGATCCATTCGCTGCGCGCTGCTGCGCCCGAGTCGATGAGGCAACTGCGCGACCTGGCCGACGCGTTCGACGGCCCGATCCACATCCACGTGAGCGAGCAACAGGCCGAAGTCGACGACTGCCTGGCAGCGACCGGCGCGCGCCCCATCGCATGGTTGGCGCGTGAAGGCTTGCTCGACAAGCGCTGGCAGCTAGTGCACGCGACCCACACCGTGCGCAGCGAGATCGACGCGGTGGCGCGCAGCGGCGCGGGCATCGTGCTCTGCCCCACCACGGAGGCCAACCTCGGCGATGGCCTGTGCGACCTACCCGGCTGGCTCAACGCCGGCGTGCCCATCACAATCGGCTCGGACAGCCATGTCACGCGGGATTGGCGGGAAGAACTGCGTTGGCTGGAGTACGGGCAGCGTCTGGTGCTGCGGCAGCGAAGTGTGGCGGCGGCGCCGGAGTTGGCGAAGCCTTCAACCGCGGAGCGACTATTCGATGAGGCCGTGCGGGGTGGCGCCGCCGCTGCCGGCTTATCGGCATGGGGCTTGGTCGTCGGCGCGCGCGCCGACGCGCTGGTGGCCGAACCTCGAGATCCCTCGCTGCTGGGCGTGCCCGAGGCTGCCCTTCTCGACGCGATGGTCTTCTCGAGCCCGGTGCGTCCGTCGCGCGACGCGTTGGTCGCTGGCCACTGGGTCATTCGGAATCGCATTCATCAAGGCGCGGAGACCGTTTCGCAAAGCTTCAGCCAAGCCATGGCGGAACTCCGGACCTGAACGAAGACCAGTGCTACTGCTGTTGTGAGAAATTGCGCAGCCATGGCTGACGGTGGCTCGTGACCGCTCCGCATCGTGGAGGTTCGGTGGCACACCCAAGAAAAGATTGCGGAACTGCGAGTGTTCCCACCGGTGCGCCAAAGCCGCTACTGCACAGGTTTTGGAGGCGCGACCCAGAGTCGAACTGGGCTGGGCGGATTTGCAATCCGCTGCATAACCGCTTTGCTATCGCGCCGGTGTCTGCATCGACAAAAAGGGAAGCCGCCGGGCTTCCCTTCTTGCGTGTCTGGAGCGGGAAACGAGACTCGAACTCGCGACCTCAACCTTGGCAAGGTTGCGCTCTACCAACTGAGCTATTCCCGCATATCTCTCGCTGACGGGTCGTCCAACGAGAGTTCGATTATAAACAACAAAATCGCGCCCATCGCTCGGGATGGCCCTCTCAATGCGGCCGAACGTCACCGCCGCCGGTGCTCGCCACGGGTGTCGCCACCTCGGCCGCGGCTGCCACCACCGGAGCGGCCACCACGGGCTCATCTTCGGGCAGGGCCACGGGCATCCTTTCGAGCGCCACTTCCAGCACGCGGTCGATCCAGCGAACTGGCACGATCTCGAGGTGGTTCTTGACGTTCTCGGGGATGTCCTGCAGGTCCTTGACGTTGTCCTCCGGGATCATCACGGTCTTGATGCCGCCGCGGTGCGCTGCCAACAGCTTTTCCTTCAAGCCGCCGATGGCCGTGACCTCGCCACGCAGCGTGATCTCGCCCGTCATGGCCACGTCGGCGCGCACCGGGATGCCGGTGAGTGCCGAGACGAAGGCCAAGGTCATCGCCGCACCGGCGCTTGGGCCGTCTTTGGGCGTGGCGCCGTCGGGCACATGGATGTGGATGTCACGCTTCTCGAACATCTCGTCCTTGATGCCGAGTCGGCGCGCCCGTGAACGAACCACCGAACGCGCGGCTTCGACAGACTCTTTCATCACGTCACCGAGCTGGCCGGTGCGGATGATGTTGCCCTTGCCCGGCATCACGGCCGATTCGATCGTCAGCAGGTCGCCGCCCACCTCCGTCCAGGCCAAGCCGACCACTTGGCCCACCTGGTTCTTCTTCTCGGCGCGGCCGTAGTCGAACTTGCGCACACCCAGGAAGTCGTTGAGGTTGTCCTCGGTCACGACCACCTGGCCGGTGTACTTCTTGAGCTGAATGCCCTTGACCGTCTTGCGGCAGATCTTCGAGATCTCGCGCTCGAGAGAACGCACACCGGCCTCCCGCGTGTAGTACCGGATGATGCCCCGCAACGCGCTCTCGGTGATGTCCATTTCCTCGGGCGTCACGCCGTTGTTCTTGGCCTGCTTCGGGCACAGGTAACGCAGCGCGATGTTGAGTTTTTCGTCTTCGGTGTAGCCGGAAAGGCGAATCACTTCCATCCGGTCCAGCAGGGCCGGCGGAATGTTCATCGAGTTCGAGGTCGCGATGAACATCACGTCGCTCAAGTCGAAATCGACTTCGACGTAGTGGTCGCTGAAGGTGTGGTTCTGCTCCGGGTCGAGCACCTCGAGCAGGGCGCTCGACGGGTCGCCGCGGAAATCCATGCCGAGCTTGTCGATCTCGTCGAGCAGGAACAGCGGGTTGCGCGTTCCGGCCTTGGACAGGCTCTGCAACACCTTGCCCGGCATCGAGCCGATGTAGGTACGGCGGTGGCCGCGGATCTCGGCTTCGTCACGCATGCCGCCAAGCGCCATGCGAACGAACTTGCGGCCGGTGGCGCGCGCCACGCTTTGGCCGAGCGAAGTCTTGCCCACGCCCGGGGGGCCCACCAGGCACAGGATGGGCGCCTTGACCTTGTCGACGCGCTGCTGCACCGCGAGGTATTCGAGGATGCGGTCCTTGACCTTCTCGAGGCCGAAGTGGTCTTCGTTGAGCACCGTCTCGGCATTGGTCAGGTCGTGCTTGATCTTGGTCTTCTTGCTCCAGGGCAGGCCGACCAGGGTGTCGATGTAGTTGCGCACCACGGTGGCTTCGGCCGACATCGGCGACATCAGCTTCAGCTTCTTCAACTCGGCGTCGGCTTTCTTGCGCGCTTCCTTGGGCA
>JANMTL010000243.1:0-3062 GCA_031390425.1 Rhizobacter sp. | reverse complement strand
CCGGCTGAGCCGTGGCACTGTCGCATGTTCGTCCGGCCCCCCTGCAGCGGGGGTGAGCCACATGCCGACCGACAGCGCGGCGTAGGCCAGGCTGACCCAGACCACGCTGCGCATCGGCAGCGTGGCGAAAAAACCGCCGGCTACCACCGTGGCAATCAGCGCGAGCCCGAGGGCGGCGCGCGCGCTCAGGAAGGCGCGGTAGATGCGGTCGAAGGCCGACTGTCCGGCCGACGCGCTGCGGTCACCGTCCCGAGGCAGAAAGCGCGAATCGAAATCGGCGGCGCCGCCCGAGCGCGCGGGGTCTTCATCGCCATCGCGCGCTTCATCGCGCTGACTGTCGGCGTCGATATAGGGATTCGCATCACCGATGAACGCCCCGAACCAGGACTCACCGGTACGCGTTCCGCGCGGACGCTTGCGGCGGTCGACCTTTCGCCGGTCGGGCGGGCCGGCCTCAACGTCCATCAGGGCGCCGCGGACTTCTCGTGGGCGAGGCGATGCGCCTGACCGCAAAACCAGCCGTCGGGCGCGGCGAGGGCTTCGCTTTGCGGCAGGTGCAGCCCGCAGTGGAGACAGGCCACGATGTCCTCGCGCGTTGCCTCTTCGACAGTCGGTGGCTCGGTCGGTGCCTGCGGAGGGTCGACCCGCGTGGAGCCGCGCCGTGCGCGGCTGACCAGCCACACCACCAGCAAGAACAAGCCCAACAACAACAAGAATTTCATAGCGCAGTGCGTCCCCAGCGAGGTCCCGGTTGCTCGATCACGCGCCAAGTGGCCGATTCAACAAGACCTCCATCACGAAGCGCGAGCCGACGTAGGCCAGCAGCAACAGGCCGGCGCCGGTGTAGACCCAGCGGGTGGCCTGCGGTCCGCGCCAGCCGAAGCGTCGTCGGCCCGCCAACAGACCGGCATACACCAACCAACCGAGGACCGAAAACACCACCTTGTGATCCCAGCGCCACGGATTCGAGAACAGCCAGCCGAGGAAGATCGCCATCGACAACACCACGAAGCCGGCCGACACGAAACGGAAGGTGAGCCGCTCCAGGCGCATCAGCGGCAGCCCCATCGGCGGCGCGCCGACAGACGGTGCACCCGCGGGCGCGAGCCGCGACGGTTGCAGCGTCTGCCGCATCTGCCGATCGGCGCGATTCAACATCGCCGCGTGCAGCACGGCGGCACCGAACAGGCCGTACGACGCGATGCCGAGCACCCAGTGGATCGGTGCCCAGCGCGAAGCCGCCTGGGGCCTCAGTTCTCCGGGGAACAACAGCGCGAGCACCACCGCAAACGCACCGAGCACGGCCAGCGTGCGCCGCGCGCCGCGGATCGGCAGGAACCGGCTCTCGGCGACGTACACGGTGATGACCAGCCACAGCGTGACCGACAAGGCCGGCGCGAAGCCGAAGCGCGCGCCCTGCACATCCGTACCGATGCCCGAGGTGTCGATGGCGATGGCCGCCGCGTGCAAGAGCCAACCGCCCAACAGATACGACCGCAATCCGCCCGGCACCTGCTCTGCGGCAGACGCAGCGATCGCATAAGCCAGCAACGCGAACACGCTGACGGCCGTCAGCCAAGCCGGAAACGCGACCGCTGTCATCGCGTGAACTGTGCAGATAGACTCATTGCCAAAGTGTACTTTCGCGTCACGCCGCATCCGGCGCCGCCGACCCTCCGATGGCTTCCACCCTCACCGAACGACTGAGTCGCGCCGTCAAGACGATGCGCGGCCAGGCGCGCATCACCGAATCGAACGTGCAGGACATGCTGCGCGAGGTGCGCATGGCGCTGCTCGAAGCCGACGTGGCACTGCCGGTGGTGCGCGACTTCATCGCGCGGGTCAAGGACAAGGCACTCGGCGCCGAGGTGGTCGGCTCGCTCAACCCGGGCCAGGCGCTGGTCGGTATCGTCAACCGCGAGTTGGCGGCGACGATGAGTAGCAACGAGATCGGCGGCGTGGCCGACATCAACCTGACGGTTCAGCCCCCCGCAGTGATTTTGATGGCCGGCCTGCAGGGCGCGGGCAAGACGACCACCACCGCCAAGCTCGCCAAGCACCTGATCGAGAAGCGCAAGAAAAAGGTGCTCACCGTGTCGGCCGACGTCTACCGGCCGGCCGCGATCGAGCAGTTGAAGACGGTCACGAAACAGGCGGGCGCCGAGTGGTTTCCGTCAAGCGCCAATGACAAGCCGATCGACATCGCGCGCGCTGCGCTCGACTACGCCCGCAAGCACTATTTCGACGTACTGCTGGTCGACACCGCCGGCCGGCTGGCCATCGACGAAGCGCTGATGCACGAGATCAGCGAACTGCACGCTGAGCTGAAACCGATCGAGACGCTGTTCGTCGTCGATGCGATGCAGGGCCAGGATGCGATCAACACTGCCAAGGCGTTCAAGGAAGCCTTGCCACTCACCGGCATCGTGCTGACCAAGATGGACGGCGATTCGCGCGGCGGCGCGGCGCTGTCGGTGCGACAGATCACCGGCGCGCCGATCAAGTTTGCGGGCACCAGCGAGAAGATCGACGGGCTCGAAGTCTTCGATGCCGATCGCCACGCCGGTCGCATCCTCGGCATGGGCGACATCGTGGCCCTCGTCGAGCAAGTCACGCAGGGTGTCGACATCGCGGCGGCGCAGAAGCTGGCCGACAAGGTCAAGTCGGGCGATGCCTTCGACCTCAACGACTTCCTGCAGCAGATTTCGCAGATGAAAAAAATGGGCGGCCTGGCCGGGCTGATGGACAAGCTGCCGTCGCAGATGACGGCCAAGGCCGGTGCGGTCGACATGGACAAGGCCGAGCGCGACGTGCGCCGCATGGAAGGCATGATCTGCTCGATGACGCCGCTGGAGCGCCGCAAACCCGAGCTGCTCAAAGCCACCCGCAAGCGCCGTATCGCCGCCGGTGCCGGGGTTCAGGTGCAGGAGGTCAACCGCATGCTGAACCAGTTCGAGCAGATGCGCGACATGATGAAGAAGATGAAGGGCGGCGGCATGATGAAGATGATGAAGCGCATGGGTGGGATGAAGGGCATGGGCGGCCTGGGCGGGCCGCGCTGA
>JANMTL010000223.1:0-1572 GCA_031390425.1 Rhizobacter sp. | reverse complement strand
TCGGCCGCTTCTTTCAGGCGCTGCAGCGCGAGCACGTCTTTGCCGAGGTCGACGCCTTGCTCTTTCTTGAACTCGCTGATGATGTATTCGATGATGCGCTGGTCGAAGTCTTCACCACCGAGGAAGGTGTCGCCATTGGTGGCCAGCACCTCGAACTGCTTCTCGCCGTCGACATCGGCGATCTCGATGATCGAGATGTCGAAGGTGCCGCCGCCCAGGTCGTACACGGCGATCTTGCGGTCGCCCTTTTCGTTTTTGTCGAGACCGAAGGCGAGTGCTGCTGCGGTCGGCTCGTTGATGATGCGCTTGACGTCGAGGCCGGCAATGCGGCCGGCGTCTTTGGTGGCCTGGCGCTGTGCGTCGTTGAAGTACGCGGGCACGGTGATCACGGCTTCGGTGACGGCTTCACCGAGGTAGTCTTCGGCGGTCTTCTTCATCTTGCGCAAGATTTCAGCGCTGACCTGCTGCGCCGCCAGCTTCTGGCCGCGCACTTCGACCCAGGCGTCGCCGTTGTCGGCCGCCACGATCTTGTAGGGCATCAGGTCGATGTCTTTCTGGACTTCTTTTTCAGTGAACTTGCGGCCGATCAGGCGCTTCACGGCGTACAGCGTGTTGCGCGGGTTGGTCACGGCCTGGCGCTTGGCCGAGGCACCGACGAGGATCTCGCCGTCTTCCTGGTAGGCCACGATGGACGGCGTGGTGCGTGCACCTTCGCTGTTCTCGATCACCCGCGTGGTGTTGCCTTCCATGATGGAAACGCACGAGTTGGTGGTACCGAGGTCAATGCCGATGATCTTTGCCATGTGTGTGCTCCTGAGACTGAAAGATTGGATGTGTTCGAGTTGTGGATAAGTGCGGGCTTTTCAAGGGCCGGCGCTTGTGGATTGCGTTTCTGCGTTTTGATTACTTGGGCGCGGCCACCGTGATCAGGGCAGGGCGCAACACGCGGTCGGCGATGAGGTAACCCTTTTGAAGCACGGCGACCACGGTGTTGGCCTCTTGGTCGGCTGGCACGACGCTGATGGCCTGGTGCTGGTGGGGGTCGAACTTGGTGCCGGCGCTCGGGCTGATCTCGAGCACCTTGTTGCGCTCCAGGGCCTGCGACAGCTGGCGCAGCGTGGCGTGCACCCCTTCGAGCAGCTGCTCGGGCGTGGCCGCCTGAATGGCGATGGCGGCCTCGAGGCTGTCTTTCACCGGCAGCAGGCTGTCGGCAAAGCTCTCCACGGCGAATTTGCGGGCCTTGACCACCTCTTCATCGGCACGGCGGCGGATGTTTTCGGTCTCGGCCTTGGCGCGCAGGTAGGCATCAGACATCTCGGCCAGGCGCGATTCCAGCGAAGGCTGGTCGGCAGCGGTGGCGGGAGCGTCGATTGGTTGGGCTGCGCCGGGTTCGGTGGCGTCGGGGTTCTGGGCGCTGTTTTCTGTGTTCTGCATGGGCAATTACCTGTCGAAGGCGGGCATGTGGCTGCGTCGCCGGGGATTTCAAGAGTCGATTTCGGAAAAATTCAGTCGGGGTCGACCGAGGCGCTCCAGCGGTCCCAGTCGGCCAGCTGGCGGCGGTCGCGCTTGGTG
>JANMTL010000106.1:0-21422 GCA_031390425.1 Rhizobacter sp. | reverse complement strand
TGACCGAGTCGTGCAGCGGCACGACACAACCGACCGCCTCGCGCTTCATGATCACGTGGCTGCCGCTTTGGCGCACTTTGCGCAAACCGGGGCGCTCCATAGCGCGCACAAGCTCGGCCCCGCAAGCCACCGCTTCCTCGACCGTTTCGCCCTGTGTCGTGGTTCCCGTTTCCGGGTTGAGGGCTTCGAACCCGCCTTCTTCGGCAGGCGTGAGAACGGCGGCCAACTCCATGGCGTGGCTCCTGGATGAAACAACCTAGGTTGTCGATTGAAGCCCGCAGCTGTTGACCAGTCACACCACTGGCCCGCCACTTACTTCGTCGGCCGCGCCCGCTCGGCCACCGCCGGCACGCGGCGGGCGAGGGCTTCGATGTCGATGGTCGGCAGCGTGACGGCCTCGGTCGGGCAGCGGGCCGGGGCGTCTTCGCCTTGCGTCCAGCCCGCAGCTTCGTCGCTCAGGCTGGCAGGCCGGGCGATGCCCAGCTGGGCAGTCAACTGGCTCATGCCGGCGTGCGTGCGCGCGAAAGCCAGTGCGCGGTCGTACTCGGCGTTGGCATAGGCGCGGCGCGCGGTGTAGAGCTCGTTCTCGGCGTTCAACAGGTCGAGCAGGCTGCGCTGGCCGATGTCGAACTGCTGGCGGTAGGCGTCGCGGGCTTTTTCGATCGCCAGCGTGTTGCGGTCGAGCAGCACCAGTTGCTCGGTCAGCTTGCGGGTGTCGTTGTGGGCGATGGCGGCGGTCTGGCGCACGTCGCGGCAGGCTTTGTCCCGCAGGTCTTCGGATTGGCTGACCAGGTTGACCTGCTGGCGCACACGGGCCTGGTCGGAGCCGCCGTTGTAGAGGTTCCAGTTCAGCACCAGCTCGGCCGAGCTGTCGTGTTTCTGGTCGCGCACGCCTTCGTAGTTGTTGCCGAAGCCGCTGCGCACCCGCGCTTCGACCCGCGGCTGAAACGCCGACTCGCGCGCCTGTGCCGACGCGCGGGCCGCCCGCACGGCTTCGACGCTGGCGCTGATGGCGGGGCTTTGCGCCACAGCGCGGTTCAACAACTCGGTGCTGTTGGGCGGTACTCCGCTGTTGAGCACGGTCAGCGCGCTGGGCGTGCCCGATGCGGGGGGCGGCGCTTCGCCGACCACGCGCAGGTACCGCGTCATCACGTCGTGCAGGTTGGCGGCTTCGGTGGTCAGGTTCGATTCGGCCAGCGACAGCCGTGCATTCGCCTGTTCCAGGTCGACACCGCGGCCGACACCGGCGCGAAATCTCGATTGGATTTGCTGCGACGCGTAACGGTGCTGCACGTAGTTGTCTTCGGCGAGCACGACCAGACGCTGGAAGCGCAGCACGTCGTAGTGGGCGCGGCTGGCTTCGAGCGTGGTTTGTTCGGTCGCCTCCAGCAGATCGAAATAGCGGCTCAGGCGGTCGTGACTGAAACGATCGACCTCGCGCTGCGTGCCCAGCCCGTCCCACAACAGTTGCGTCAGGCTCAGGCCGAGCCCGGTGCGCCGCAGCGATTCGGATTCGGGCTGGCGCGAGGTGATCTTGTCCTGGTCGATGCCGACGCTGGCGTTCAGATCGACGCGCGGCCGCAGCGCGCCGCGCGCGACATCGACCGCATCGCCGGCGGCGCGGTAGGCGTTCAAGCGTGAAGTGACGTCCGGGTTCGAGATCAGCGCTTTTTCGACTGCAAGGCGCAGCGGGTCCGATGCGATGCCCGAGGTTTGACCCTGCGCCTGGTGGGCGTTGCTCAACAAGGCAATGGCGGTGGCGATCAGCGTGCTGGAAAAGCGCATGGTGTCTGGGTGGAATGGGTTGTGATGCAGGGCTGAGAGCGGACTGTCAGCAATCTGATACGCAGTGCGACAGCGTTTTCCCGCGCGGAGTCTATGCGGTGATGTCGGCCTGCATGGCGCGTGCTTCACTCGTTTGTAACAGCCAGTTGCCGTCGACCGTGCAGCAGGTCACGGTCCACCCTTCGAAGCCCGTCACGGGATTGCCTTGGGTGCCGATTCAAGTTGCTTCGACCGGTGACGACAACGAGGGGTGATCCTGCGATTGCCCGCCACACGAACGCTCCCGTTCATGCCCCCGATCTTTCAAAGCTCGCGTCGCGCGATCACTTGCGGGATGCTGCTGGCTGCGCTGTTGTCGGTCGCCATCGCGCCGCGCGCCTGGGACGCTGATCGCCTGACGCTGAGCGCCCAGCAACGCGGCTCGAAGGCCACGGCGGGTTGGCGCGCGCTGCAGCCCTTGCTGATCGCCTCGGCGGAGCCTGACGAGCGCTCGCGCCTACAAGCCATCAACGAATTTTTCAATCGACACATCGTGTTTCGGGACGACGTCGACGTGTGGGGGCAGCTCGATTACTGGGCGAGCCCGTTCGAGATGTTCGAAAAAGGCGAGGGCGACTGCGAAGACTTCGCGGTCGGCAAGTATTTCAGCCTGCTCGCCACCGGCATGCCCGCGCAAAAACTGCGGCTCGTTTACGTGCGCGCGCAGATGGGCGGCCCGGGCGGTGCGGTGCAGGCACACATGGTGCTGGCCTACTACGCCACCCCGAACGCCGAGCCGTTGATCCTCGACAACCTGATCACCGAGGTGCGGCCGGCGTCGCGTCGGCCCGATCTGACGCCGGTGTTCAGCTTCAATGGCGAAGGCCTGTGGCAAGGCACCGGCGCCCAGCCGGCCGGCGATCCGGTGGCGCGACTGTCGCGTTGGCGAGACGTGCTGGCCAAGGCTCGGGCCGAGGGCTTCCAGCCCTGATGCCGCCGCGCCCATTCATCGATTACAAGGAGCGCACATGTCGCTGATCCGTCAAATATGGCTGCTGCTGCTGGCCACCGTGCTGCTCGCCTTCGCCGGCAGCGTGGGCGTCTTCACCACGACCACGCGCGACCTGCTGCAAACCCAACTTCGGCTGAAAAACAGCGACAACGCAGCGTCGCTGGCCTTGGTGCTGTCGCAGCAGAAGGGCGACGCCGAACTGATGTCGCTGCTGATGGCAGCGCAGTTCGATACCGGGTACTACCGGCGCGTGCGGCTGGTGTCGGCAGACGGCAAGGTGGTGTTCAACCGCGACGCGATGGCGCAGGCCGCGCAGGCCCCCGCATGGTTCGTTGCGGCGGTATCGATCGCGTCACAGCCTGGCACCGCGCAGGTGTCCGATGGCTGGCGCGCGCTGGGGCAGGTGCAGGTCGAAAGCCAGGTGTCGTATGCCCACGACGCGCTGTGGTCTAGCAGCCTGCGCTCGGCGCTGGCGATGGGCCTGGTGGGCTTGCTGGTTGCCGGTCTCGGCATGGGCGTGGTGCGACGCATCAGTCGGCCGCTCGACGCCGCCGTTGCGCAGGCGCTCGCACTGGAGCAGGGCGAATTCGTCACTGTGTCCGAGCCCCGTGTGCCCGAGCTGCGTCGACTCACACGGGCGATGAATTCGCTGGTCGGCCGGCTGCGCATGACCTCCAGTGCGCAAGCCGATCAGCTCGCCACCCTGCACCGGCAGGCCAATGTGGATGCGGTCACGGGGCTGTCGAACCGCACCCATTTCCTGGTTCAGCTCGCTGCCGCCTTGCAGCGTGAAGATGGCCCGGCCGAAGGCGGCCTGGTGCTGCTGCGCGTGATGGAGCTGGCCGCGCTGAACCGTCAGTTCGGTCATGCCGCAGCCGACCGCATTCTGCTGACGATCGCGCAGTCGCTGCGGCCGTATGCCGATGGCGTCCGCGGGTGCTTCCTGGGGCGGCTGAATGGCTCCGACTTCGCGCTGTGCCTGCCTGCACCGGGGGTCGCTCACGAAACCGCCCAGGCGGTGGCCGAGGCACTGCGTCTGGTGCTGCCCACGCTCGGCAGCAGCGCGGCGGTGTGCCTGGGCGCCGTCGAACTGCACCGCGACATGCTGCCCGGTCGCGTGATGAGTGCGGCCGACGCGGCGCTGGCGCGTGCCGAGCTGCGCGGCGCGTTCGCCGTCGAGCTCGGCAGCGAGCCCCCCGCAGCGATAGCGATCCTCGGCGAAGGTGCCTGGCGGCAGCGCATCCTGCAAGCGCTCGGGCAGCAGCGGGTGCGACTGATGGAGTTTCCGGTGATCAACGTGCGCCGACAACTGGTGCACCTGGAGTGCCCGCTGCGGCTGCAGCTCGAAACCGATGGCCCGTTCGAGGCGGCCGCACGCTGGCTGCCGCTGGCCGCCCGCAGCCGACTCACGGCGGAAGTCGACGAGCGCGCGCTGGCGTTGGCGTTGCAGGCGGCCGACCACGACGGACAGGCGCGATGCGTCAACCTGTCACCGGCCTCGCTCGCCGACAGCGGATTCGCCGCTCGCCTGCGTGCGCTGTTGTGGACGGCTCCGCAGGCCGCGAAACGGATCTGGCTCGAAGTCGACGAAAGCGCCGCGGTCGAGCACTTCGAGCTGCTGCGCGAACTGGGGCGCCAACTTCGACCGACCGGCGTGCGCTTCGGCATCGAGCATGCCGGTGAGCGCCTCGGCCACATCCCGCGCCTGTTCGAGGCGGGCCTCGATTACGTCAAGCTCGATGCATCGGTGACCGCAGGTGTCGGCCGCGACGACCACCGCGCGCTGTTCGTGCGCGGCACCGTCACCCTGCTGCACGGCCTGTCGATCCAGGTCTACGCCGAGGGCGTGGCCGATGCCCGGGATGCTGCCCGCCTGTGGGACTGCGGCATCGACGGCGCGACCGGGCCGTGGATCAGCACGCTCGACATCGTCGCGGGTTGATTCGAGAGGTGCCCGGCTGCTTGCAAGCAGGCAACCAGGCCCCTCTTCGCGATTGATCAGTCGGTGACCAGCTTGCCGCGTTGCAGCAGGTCGTTGATCACCTGGTGGTCGTTGCTGAAGCCGCTGACGAGGTTCAGTCCGCTGAGCGTGATCACCTGATCGACCGCCGCCGGGTTGTAGGTGCCCGCCGTGAAGCCGCCGCTCGAACTGATCTCGACGACGGTGTTGCCGTCGACCGACGAGAAGTGCAGGAAGTTGGCCAGGTTGCCTTCGTTCGGTGTCACGGTGATCGCGTTGTTCAAGCCGATGCTGGCTGGCAGCGCAACGCCGTTCGCGACGTGCGATTCGCCGATCAGCAGGTCCCGCAGGTCGAGCACGTCACCGGCATGGCTGGTGTTGTCGAAATCAGTGATCACATCGCGTGCCGGTGTGGTCGTCGTTCCGCCGTCGCCCAGCGACCAGCGGAACACATCGTGCCCGGCACCGCCAGTCGACTGGTCGTTGCCCTGGCCTGCGCGGATCAGATCGTCGCCCGCGCCGCCGCTCAGTGTGTCGTTGCCGACCCCGCCGATCAGGTGATCGCGCCCCGCGCTGCCGGTCAGTCGGTCGTCGCCGCCGCCGCCATCCAGCATTGATCCGGTGCGGATGCTGTAAGTGCCTGGTGTGGCGCCAGCAACGATGTCTTGCAGGTCGGTGAGCGCCGGTGCATTGGCGTCGCTGTACAGCGGCACCGACTGCGAGCCGAGCACTTGGTAGCTGGCGTCTGCGCTGCCGCTCAACTTGAACTCGATCTTCAAGACGGCGTTGCCGCCCTGCTCCCAGTACAACAATTCCAGAGGCGTCAGACCACCCTCGATCGGCACCCCCGTGTAGACGCGTGTCGTCGGCGATTGAATGTTGTCGAAGATGGCGACAACGTTGTTGTCGAGGCGCAGCCGGAAGCCATCATCGGCCGTGACACGGATGTCGTACTGACCCGCTGCCAGGTAAGCCTGTCCGGTAAAGCGTATCCCCGCGTCGCTGGTTCTACCCAGTCCGCTCGTCGGGCCGACCCCATTGGTATCGCTGCCGTCGGCAGTGCCTTGCTCAATCACCAGGCTCGCGACGTCGCCCTGGGACGAACTGTTCAACAGACGGTAGAGCTGGCTGTTGTCATTGGTCAGCCCAGCCGTCGATCCGCCAGCAGCGATGTTGGGGTTGGTGCCCACGCTGCCGCTGACGGTCAGCACCGTTCCGTAGTCGATGGACTTGGCGATGAAGCGCGCGTCGGGTGCGTTCGCGGCCGCTGCGGTCGTGCTGTCGACGATGTCGCTGCCATTGCGCACGTTGACGATGGACCGCATGTCGGAGACGCGATCGAGGTTGCCTAACGTGCCGTCGTCGCTGTGCCGTCGATTCGCGTTGCCGCCCGTCGGGTTGAAATCGTTGTAGCCGTAGTACTCGGCATTCAGTCCGAGCGGGTTGGCGAGTGCGGCGGTGGTCGGTGGCCCGGTCGTCAAGTCATCGTCGTTGTCGACGATCATGCCGGTGGCTGAGATGCCACCGATCGTCAAAGGCAGCGACTCGGGCGACTCGACCAGCGCGTCGTCGACGGTGGGGACCGTGACCGCGAAGGTGAGCACACCGGCGGGCACCGTGATCAGCCCGCTGATCGGGTCGTAAGTGACCCCGGCCGTGAACGTCGGCGCCACGTAATCTGCGGCCGAGGCCGAGCCCCCGCCGAGGCTCAAAGCGAACGTCGTCGGCACCAGCGTGGCGGTGCTCAGCGTGACATTGAAGACCAGCGGATTGCCCTCGACCACCGAGTCATCGCCCGTGCCTGGGGCGCCCGGCTCGACCGAAGCGATCGACGGCGCATCGTTGTCGATGATCGTGCCGCTGGCGGCCACGCCGCCGATCGTCAGCGGCAGCGACTCGGGCGACTCGACCAGCGCGTCGTCGACGGTGGGGACCGTGACGGAGAACGAGCCCACACCGGCGGGCACCGTGATCAACCCGCTGATCGGGTCGTAAGTGACCCCGGCGGTGAACGTAGGCGCCACGTAATCTGCGGCCGAGGCCGAGCCCCCGCCAAGCAAGAAAGCGAACGTCGTCGGCACCAGCGTGGCCGTGCTCAGCGTGACATTGAAGACCAGCGGATTGCCCTCGACCACCGAGTCATCGCCCGTGCCTGGGGCGCCCGGCTCGACCGAAGCGATCGACGGCGCATCGTTGTCGATGATCGTGCCTCTGGCTGCCACGCCGCCGATCGTCAGCGGCAGCGACTCGGGCGACTCGACCAGTGCGTCGTCGACGGTGGGGACCGTGACGGAGAACGAGCTCACACCGGCGGGCACCGTGATCAGACCCGTGAGCGGATCGAACGTCACCCCGGCGGTGAACGTCGGCGCCACGTAATCTGCAGCCGAGGCAGAGCTCCCGCCGAGGCTCAAAGCGAACGTCGTCACAGCGACCGTGGCCGTGCTCAGCGTGACATTGAAGACCAGCGGATTGCCCTCGACCACCGAGTCATCGCCCGTGCCAGGCAAGCCCGGCTCGACGAGGGTGATGGTCGGCGGCCCGGGAGGTGTAGGCGAGTCGTTGTCGATGATTGAGCCGGTGGCCGATTCGGTGCCGATGGACAGCGACAGTGACTCGGTGGGCTCGATGTCGGCATCGTCGACGGTCGGTACCGTGACGGAGAACGAGCTCACGCCGATGGGCACGCTGATCAAGCCGGTACCCGCGTCGAACGTCACGCCGCCGGAGAACACGATTGCAGTCGCATCGAAATCGCCAGCCGCTGCGGAGATGCCGCTGATCGACAACGGGAAGGTCGTTGCGGTGACCGTGGCGGCGCTCAGAGTGACGTTGAAGACCAGCGGGGTGCCTTCACCCACCGCATCGCCGGAGGCTCCCGGAGCGCCCGGCTCGATGTCGGTGACGGTCGGTGGCCCAGCGGGAGGAGGAGGTGGGGGAGGAGGTGGTGGCGCTGGCGGCGGGGGAGGTGGCGGCGGTGGGGGAGGTGGGGGAGGTGGCGCGGCGACGGTGATCGTCAATGTCGCGGTGTCGGTGCCGCCGTTGCCGTCGCTGATGGTGTAGTCGACGCGGGCCGGGCCCGAAAAGCCGGGTGTCGGTGTGAACTGCAGGTTGCCATTCGGACCAACGGTGACGCTGCCTTGCGCCGGGTTGACCACGGCGGCACCGGTCACCGTCAGCGAACCGCCGTCGCTGTCGCTCTCGTTGCCCAGCACCGGCACGCTGACGAATGTGTTGAACGGCGTTGCCGCCGTATCGTCGACCGCGATCGGGGCGTCGTTGACGCCGATCACATTGATCGTCACCGTGGCCGGCTCTGAGATCAGGCCTTCGTTGTCGGTCACGAAAAAGGTGATGCCGGTCTCGCCAGTGAAGTCGGCCGACGGCCGGATCAACAGCCCGGCGGCCTGCTGCGGTGTCAGCGTCTGGCCGGCCAACACGCTGGTCGTGCCATCGGCCAGCAGCAGCGTGCCGCCGGGCGGAACAGCGGTGACGGTGACGCTGGCCACGCTGCCGTCGCCATCCTTGCCGGTCAAGGGGACGGGCAGCGTGGTGTCTTCGTTGCCGATGACAGCGCCGCTCAGCGCGGCCGGAGCGATGTTGTTCGGATTCGTCTCGGTGCCGTCCACCGACCTGGACGTCGCCGTCGAGCCCTCGGTGGCGCCGCGTTCAGCCGGGACAAGGTCTTCCTGGATGCGTTCGACGCGCAGTCCGGGCAGGAATTCGCCTCCGTCGCCGCCGCTCAGACCGGCCGCAGTCGCGGCGTCCGGGTCGTTCTGGTTCAGGTCGGTGATCACCCGGTCGATTTCGGGTGAAGAGGCCGCCTTCGCGGGCGCAGCCACCACCGCAGCGTCCTCCGACGTCAACTGCACGATGCCGTCTTGCGTCGTCAGGATCACGTCGCCTTTTTTGACCAGGTCGCCCATCTTCAGGGCGCGCATTTGGCCGTCCGGTCCCTTGATGAGGGCACTGCCCCACAAGCCGGTGACTCTTCCTTGAGTGGTTTGGACGATGGTGGGCATGGTCGGATCGTTCTCAAAAAGCGCACGGTTTCAGTGCGAGTTCGGGGCGTGCCAGGGGTAGATCGTCGGGTGTGAGCATAGCCAAATCGGCTTTGCGTTGGGTGCGTCCAGCGGGCCGGTTTTCGTGATGCGAATCACCGAAAACATGGAATTCAAGTGAATAAGGAACTTGTCATCGGTGCGCCTGAGCGGCGCCCACAGGCGCCCGTGGCCCTGCGCCTCCCCCGGTCAGCGCTCGCGCATCGCGTAGGCCTTGGCTCTCAATATCGGCTTCAGCAGGTACGACATGACGGTCTTCTTGCCGGTCAGGATGTCGACTTCGGCGGTCATGCCGGGAATCACGGGCAGCTTCTCGCTGAAGTTGGCCTGCGTGGTGCGCACCCGCACCAGGTAGAACGCGTTGCCCTTGTCGTCGACGATGGTGTCGGGGCTGATGTTCTCGACCTTGGCGGCCAGCCCACCGTAAATCGAGAAGTCGTAGGCGGTGAACTTGACCGTGGCGTCTTGCCCTGGGTGGATGAAGGCGATGTCGCGTGGCTGCACCTTGGCCTCCAGGATCAACTGGTCGTCGAGCGGCACCACCTCGACGATGTCTTTGCCTGGCTGCACCACGCCGCCGACCGTGTTGGCCAGCAGCCGCTGAACCCGGCCTCGCACGGGGCTCTTGACCTGCGATTTGTCGACCTTGTCGGCCAGTGCCACCGCGCCTTCGTCCAGCGCGTTGAGCTTGCCCATCACGTCGGCCATTTCTTTGCGCGCTTCGTTGCGAAAGGTGAGCTCGGTCTCCTGGATCTTGCGCTGCGCCTCGCCGATCGCCGCCTGCACGCGGGCGATCTGCGCGCTGGATTGTTCGATCTCGCCCCGGCTGCGTGAGATTTCCCGGTCGAGCCGCAGGATGTCGACTTCCGACACCGCGCCGGTGGCGAGCAGCGGCTTGGTCTTGTTCAGCTCCTGCTGGCCGAGGTCGAGCCCGCGCTCGGCCGACGACTTGCGCGCCCGCATCTCGCTGAGTTCTTGCTGGCGCTGCTGCAACTGCTGCTGGTTGATCGCGATCATCGTGCCGAGCTCGGAGCGCCGGGTTTCGTAGAGGTTGCGTTCTTCGTCGAGGATGCGGCCCTCGACCGGGTTGCTGCTGGTCGGCGGCTTGAACGCCGCGCCTTCGGCCAGCGCGCGCAGCCGCGCCCCGCGCGCCCGCAAGGCAAAGCCCTGCGCCGCGCTTTCGCGCACGCCGGAGGTTGCGCGGGTCTCGTCGATCTTCAGCAGCAACTGGCCGGCTTCGACGACCTCGCCTTCGCGCACCAGGATTTCCGAGACGACGCCGCCATCGAGCGACTGCACGATCTGCAACTGCCGCGACGGAATCACCTTGCCGTCGCCGCGCGTCACTTCCTCGACCTGCGCAAAACTGGCCCACAGAACAAGCAGCAGCACCACCACCACGGCGGCGCGCACGATGAGTCGCGCACGCTGGGTGCGGGCGCGCGACATCACGACCTCGGCCTGCTGCTCGAAGCTGCGAAAGCCTGCCCCATCGGCGTCGCGCTCGGTGGCGCCCGCTGGCACGGCAGCGGTTTTCAGCAGCGCTTTCATGCCGCCCTCGCGATCCGGCCGGTGGACAGCGCTTCCATGATGCGATCGCGCGGGCCGTCTGCCACCACCTTGCCGCCGTCGATCACGATCACGCGGGTCGCCATCGCGAGCATCGAGGTGCGGTGAGTCACCAGCACCACCGTCTTGTCGCTGGCGAAAGCAGTCACCTTCGCGGTGATCTGCGCTTCGGTGGAAAAGTCCATCGCGCTGGTCGGCTCATCGAGCAGCAGCAGCGGTGCGTTGTGCAGCACCGCGCGGGCCAGCCCAACGCCTTGGCGCTGCCCGCCCGACAGCGATTCGCCGCGCTCGCCCACCGGCATGTCAAAGCCGCGCGGGTGGCGGTTGATGAACTCGGTCAGGCCCGCCACTTCGGCGGCGGCCACCACCGCCGAGTCGTCGGCATACGGCAGGCCGAAGGTGATGTTCTCGCGCAGCGAACCGTGGAACAGCGTCACGTCCTGCGACACGCTGCCCAGATTGCGGCGCACATCGGCCGGGTCGAGCTGGCGCAGGTCGATGCCGTCGAGCAGCACCGCGCCCTCGGTCGGCTGGTACAGGCCCATGATCAGTCGCTGGATCGTGCTCTTGCCCGAACCCACGCGGCCGATCAGCGCGACGCGCTCCCCGGCCGCGATCTTGAAGCTGATGCCTTCGATCGCCGCGTCGGTGCGGTTCGGGTACGCGAACTTGACGTTGCGGAACTCGATGTCGCCGCGCAGTTGCGGCCGCTGGATGAAGCTCTCGTTGGCCGGTCGCTCGACCGGCTGGGCCATGATCTTGTTCAGCGAATCGAGCGCGGTGCGCGCGCCCTGGTACTGCATCAGCAGCCCGACGATTTGCCCGGCCGGTGCCAGCGCGCGGCCCGACAACATGCTGGCGGCGATCAGCGCGCCCATCGTCAGCTCGCGCTGGCTGATCAGGTACACACCGATGAGGATCATCGACACCGCGACCAACTGCGTCAGTGTGCTGGTGGCGTACATCGCGCCCGACGACAGGCCGCGCATCTTGACGTTGGTGCTGGCCAGGAACAGGTTGGCGCGCTCCCACTTCGACTGGATCACGCTCTCGGCACCCTGCGACTTGATGGTCTCGATGGCCGACAGGCTTTCGATCAGCGTCGCATGGCGCTGCGCGCTGACCTGGTAAGTGGTTTCAGACAACGCGTGCAGCCGGTGCTGAAGCAGGTAACCCAGCGCCAGGATGATCGAGAACGCCACCACCACCGGGATCGCGAGCCACGGCGAGATCCACGCCAGCACGCCGACGAATAGCAGCGCGAACGGCAGGTCGATCAGCGCGGTGACGGTGCTCGACGCGATGAAGTCGCGCACCTGCTCGAAGCCGCGCAGGTTCTGCGCGAACGAGCCGACCGATTCGGGTCGGTGTTCCAGCCGCAGGCCCAGCACCTTCTCCATCAGCTTGGCCGACAGGGCCACATCGATGCGCGCGCTGGCCTCGTCGACGAAATGGCTGCGCAGCAGCCGCATGAACAGATCGGCCCCCAGCACCAGCAACACGCCGATCGACAGCGACCACAGCGTCTCGAACGCGTTGTTCGGCACCACGCGGTCGTAGACGTTCATCGAGAACATCGGGAATACCAGCGCGAACAGATTGATCAGCAAGGCCGCCCACAGCACATCGCGATAAACGAATCGCTGAGCCAGCAGCGCGCTCCAGAACCAGTGGCGCTCGGCAGTTTTGCGCTCCGACGCGGCCGGTGTGCTGCTGTCGAAGCGGAAATGCGGTCGCACGAACAGCACGATGCCGCTGTAGCGCGCGGCCAGGTCGGCGCGGGTCAATCGGACCGCGCCCTGGCCGGTTTCCGGCATCAGCACGCGCGCACTGTCACCGTCCCAGCCCATCAGCACGCACGCCTGGTTATCACGCAGGATCAGCAGCACGGGCAGCGTGGCCGCATCGATTCGATCCAGCGCCAGGCGTTGCAGACGGGTCGCCATGCCCGCGCGGGCCGCGGCGCGTTCGGCCAGGTCGAGCGGCAGGCGGCCCTGGGTCGCGGGGCCGATCGGCAAGCCCGCCGACAGCGCAGCGCGGGTCGTCGCGTGGCCTTGCAGACGGCAGATCTCGACCAGGCAGTCGAGCAGGGCGTCGGGGTGGATCAGGTCTTCGCGCAGGCGCTGCACCGTGCTGCCGGTGGGTGCGCAAGCCGGGCCAAGCCCGGTGTCGGCCGGTGGGGTCGGCGGCAGGGAGGGAAGGGAGTCGGGCATGCCGGGGAACAGTCGTTCACCCGATATCGGCACAGTGGAAGCCGAATTGACCCCGGCGCCTGTCTTCGAAATACAACTTCAGCGTTTCGCGCACCGTCCTGAAGGCCAGGTCGTCCCACGGAATCTCGTGTTCGTGAAACAGTTGCGCTTCGATGGTTTCCGGCCCCGGCGCGAACCGGGTGTCGATCAGGCGAGCGCGGTAAAACAAATGCACCTGCCCGGCTCGCACGACATTGAGCAGGCTGAACAGCGGGTGCAGCTCGATGTTGGCACCGGCTTCTTCGATGGTCTCGCGCACCGCGCCTTCAGCCAGGGTTTCGTCCATTTCCATGAACCCGGCCGGCAGCGTCCAGTAGCCATAGCGGGGTTCGATGTTGCGTCGGCACAGCAGCACCTGCTCGCCCCAGATGGGCAGCGTGCCGACCACATTGCACGGGTTTTCATAGTGCACCGTCGCGCACACGGTGCAGACCGCGCGCTCGCGGTTGTCGTCGGCCGGAACCCGGTATTCGGCCGCCCCGCCGCAGCTCTTGCAATGCCGAATACTGCGTGTCGAGTGCATGCGTCTCAGTGTAGCGGCGAGCTCTTTGCGCGCTTATGAACCGGCCCGCATGGCATCATCTTCAGACGCTTTTGCTGGCTGCTTCACAACGCCCACCCGTGACGTTCCACCCCGACTGGCTGCGCCCCGGCTGGCGCCTCGACCGCGTCCAGGCGGTCATGACGACGCGTCGTGGCGGCACCAGCACCGGCCCGTTCGACAGCATGAACTTGCGCGATGGGCTGGGCGACGACGCACGCGCAGTGGCGCTCAACCAGGCCCATCTGACGGCGTCGATCGGGGCAACACCGGTCTATTTGAATCAAGTGCACGGTCACCGCGTCGTGAGGTTGCACGCCGTCGATGCGAGCGTCGGCGCCCCGCGCCACGACGCGGACGCCTGCCTGACCACCGAATCCGGCCTGGCCTGCACCGTGCAGGTCGCCGATTGCCTGCCCGTGTTGTTTGCAGCACCCGGCGTGGTGGCGGCGGCTCATGCGGGCTGGCGCGGGCTGGCGGCCGGCGTGCTGGAAGCCACGCTGGATGCCGTGTGTGCCGCGTCCGGCTGCGCGCCCGATCGGGTGCAGGCGTGGCTCGGGCCGTGCATCGGAGCGCGCCGCTTCGAGGTCGGCGCCGATGTGTTGCAGGCGTTCGGAGTCGAGCCTGGCTCGCCGCCGCAGGCTGCGGATTCGCCCTCGGCCCGGCGTTTCGCGCCGTTGAAGGAGGGCAAATGGCTGGCCGACCTGGCCGGTCTGGCACGCGACCGATTGACCGCGCGGGGGATCGCGTCGATCAGCGGCGGGACTTGGTGCACCGCCTCAGATGCGTCACGGTTCTTTTCGTTCCGCCGTGACGGCGTCACCGGGCGGATGGTCGCGGCGATCTGGCTGACCGCTTGATGCGTCGAGCGCCGCGTGGTTTGCTGACGCTGTTGCCGATGCGTCTGCCGACGCTTCCGCAAGACGCCGCGCCCGCTTGCGTCCGGGGCTGCGCAGGATGTAGAGAACGATCGACAACGGCAGTGCACCGTACAGAAAAAACGTAACGATCGCGCCGACGACCGTGCCGTTCGGACTGGTCGCTTCGACCACCGTCATCATCACCACCACATACATCCACGCGATCGCAATCAGGTACATCTGAACATCCGTCAAAGCCGCCTCTGAATCCGCATTCTCACGGGTTCGGTGTCATGCTGTGGTCAGCGTGGGAACGTACAACCGCGATCACAGAGCGTGATCCACATGATGGCGTGAAAGAGGAGACGAGTGAAAACCAAGCCCGATCCAGTGGCCAGTGCGCCGCTTTTGCCCGGCGCCGATGCCGCGATGGCCGCCTTCGGCACCACCGTGGCCGAGTCGTTGAAGTCGATGTCGCAGCTCAGCGTGCAGGTGCCCGCCGTGGCGCAGCTTCAGACCGAGTACCTCCAGCAGGCCACCGCGCTGTGGAACCAGTCCCTGCAGCAGTTCCAGACGCTGGCCGGCTCGGCGATCGGCGCGGGCCTGAAGAACGCGCCCGCGCCGACACCGGCGCTGGGGGATCGGCGCTTTGCTGCACCCGACTGGGCCGCCAATTCCGGCAGCGCATTCACCGCGCGGCTCTACTTGCTGAATGCCAGGACGCTGCTGGGTCTGGCCGACCAAATGCAGGGCGACGAGAAGGTCAAGCAGCGCGTTCGCTTTGCCGTGCAGCAGTGGATCGACGCGGCTTCGCCCAGCAACTACCTCGCGCTGAACCCCGAGGCGCAGCGCAAGGCGCTCGAAACCCGGGGCGACAGCATCACCCAGGGTCTGCAGCACCTGTGGCACGACATCCAGCAAGGCCATGTGTCGCAGACCGACGAGAGCCTGTTCGAGGTCGGCCGCAACGTCGCCACCTCCGAAGGCTCGGTGGTGTTCGAGAACGAGCTGTTCCAGCTTCTCGAGTACAAACCCCTCACCGCCAAGGTGCACGAGCGGCCGATGCTGTTCGTGCCGCCGTGCATCAACAAGTACTACATCCTTGATCTGCAACCCGACAATTCGTTGATCCGCTACACCGTGGCGCAGGGCCATCGTGTCTTCGTGATGAGCTGGCGCAATGCCGACGAGAGCCTGTCGCACATCACCTGGGACCAGTACATCGAAGACGCGGTGATCCGCGCGATTGAGGTCACGCGCGAGATCAGCGGCGCCGAGCAGATCAACACGCTGGGCTTTTGCGTCGGCGGCACGCTGCTGACCCCCGCGCTGGCGGTGCTGGCCGCGCGCGGCGAGACGCCGGCCGCCAGCATGACGCTGCTGACGACGCTGCTTGATTTCAGCGACACCGGCGTCCTCGACCTGTTCATCGACGAGCCGATGGTGGCGATGCGCGAGCGAGCGATCGGCCCGGACAGCCCGCATGGCGGCGGCCTGCTCAAGGGCCAGGAACTGGCGTCGACCTTCAGCTTCCTGCGGCCGAACGATCTGGTCTGGAACTACGTCGTCGGCAACTACCTGAAGGGCGAAACGCCGCCGCCGTTCGACCTGCTGTACTGGAACAGCGACAGCACCAACCTGCCGGGGCCGATGTTTTGTTGGTACCTGCGCCACACCTACCTGGAAAACCGGCTGATGAAGCCGGGCGACCTGACGGTGTGCGGCGCGGCGATCGACCTCGGCTCGATCCGCACGCCTGCCTACGTGTACGGCTCGCGCGAAGACCACATCGTCCCTTGGGAGGCCGCGTACCGGAGCACGCAGGTGCTGGCGGGCAACCAGCGCGGCAGCAAAATTACCAACCGCTTCGTGCTGGGGGCGTCGGGCCACATCGCCGGGGTCATCAACCCGCCGGCCAAGAAAAAGCGCAGCCACTGGATCGGTGGCACGGCGGCCTTGCCGGCCAACGCTGCAGCCTGGTTGGACCAGGCCCAGGAGCAACCCGGCAGTTGGTGGACCGACTGGGCGCAATGGATTGCCAGCCACGCGGGTCGCCAGATTACCGCACCCAAAGCCGCAGGCAGCCGCCGCCACAAAGTGATCGAGCCCGCACCGGGGCGCTATGTCAAACAGAGGGCCTGACCCAACCCTGGGCGCCGGACATTACCGCGCGGGCGCCCGGCTTGCCCGAACGCGGTTACCGTTTCGCTTTCACCGCACGATTTGAACCTTCAGGAGACCGCCATGAGCACAGACATCGTCATCGTTTCAGCCGCCCGCACAGGTGTGGGCAAGTTCGGCGGCAGCCTCGCCAAGGTGTCGGCCTCGGCACTCGGCTCGGTCGTGATCGCCGAAGTGCTCAAGCGCGCAGGCATCAGCGGCGACCATGTCAGCGAAGTCATCATGGGCCAGGTGTTGCAAGCGGGTTGCGGCCAGAACCCGGCGCGTCAGGCATCGATCGGTGCCGGCTTGCCGAACACCGTGCCTGCGATGACCATCAACAAGCTGTGCGGATCGGGTCTGAAATCGGTGGCGCTGGCGGTGCAGGCCATTCGTGACAACGATGCCGAGATCGTCGTGGCCGGCGGTCAAGAGAACATGAGCTGCGCGCCGCACGTGCTGCCCGGCTCGCGCGACGGCGTGCGCATGGGCGACTGGAAACTGCTCGACACCCTGCTGTCCGACGGCCTGACCGACGCGTTCAACCTGTATCACATGGGCGTCACCGCCGAGAACATCGCCAAGAAGTACGGCATCACCCGCGAGGCGCAGGACGCGCTGGCCCTGGCATCCCAGATGAAGGCCGCCGCCGCACAGGAAGCCGGGCGCTTCAACGACGAGATCGTCAACGTCAGCATCCCGCAGCGCAAGGGCGATCCGCTGCTGTTCGGTACCGACGAGTTCGTCAACCGCAAATCGTCGGCTGAAGGCCTGGCCGGTTTGCGCGCTGCGTTCGACAAGGCCGGCAGCGTAACCGCAGGCAATGCCTCGGGCATCAACGACGGCGCCGCCGCGGTGCTGGTGATGAGCGCCGCGCGCGCCGCTGCGCTGGGGCTGACGCCGCTGGCGCGCATCGTCAGCTACGCCAGCTCCGGGCTCGACCCGGCCATCATGGGCATGGGCCCGGTGTCGGCGTCGCAGCGTGCGCTGGCGCGTGCCGGCTGGAAAGCGGCCGACCTCGACCTGATGGAAATCAACGAAGCCTTTGCGGCACAGGCCTGCGCGGTGCACCAGGAAATGGGCTGGGACACCAGCAAGGTCAACGTCAACGGCGGCGCCATTGCGATCGGCCACCCGATCGGCGCGTCCGGCTGCCGCGTGCTGGTGACCTTGCTGCACGAAATGCAAAAGCGCAACGCGAAGAAGGGCCTGGCCAGCCTGTGCATCGGCGGCGGCATGGGGATTGCCATGACGGTAGAGCGCTGACGGAAAAAACCGGCGAGGGGCAACCCGGTTGACCCCGACACCGCGCGGGGCGACGCTCGGTTGCACCGTCGGCGCATCGATCGACAACACAGGAGCGAGACAAATGAACAAGAAAGTTGCTTACGTGACCGGTGGCATGGGCGGCATCGGAACCACCATGTGCCAGCGCCTGCACCGCGACGGCTTTACCGTGATTGCCGGCTGCGGGCCAAGCCGGGACTTCAAGAAATGGCTGGGCGAGCAAAGCGCGCTGGGCTACAGCTTTTACGCGTCGGTGGGCAATGTCGGCGACTGGGATTCGACCGTGGCCGCTTTCCAGCAGGTCAGGGCCGAACACGGCCCGGTCGATGTGCTGGTCAACAACGCCGGCATCACCCGCGACGGCATGTTCCGCAAGATGAGCCGCGCCGACTGGGACGCGGTGATCGAGACCAACCTGACCAGCCTGTTCAACGTCACCAAGCAGGTCATCGAAGACATGCTGGAAAAAGGCTGGGGCCGCATCGTCAACATCAGCTCGGTCAACGGCGAAAAAGGCCAGTTCGGCCAGACCAACTATTCAGCCGCCAAGGCGGGTATGCACGGCTTCACGATGGCATTGGCGCAGGAAGTCGCCAACAAGGGTGTCACGGTCAACACCGTCAGCCCGGGTTACATCGCAACAGACATGGTCAAGTCGATCCGCCAGGACGTGCTCGACAAAATCATCGCCGGCATCCCCGTCAAGCGCCTCGGCACGCCCGACGACATCGCATCGATGGTGTCGTGGGTGGCGTCGGATGAATCGGGGTTTGCGACCGGGGCTGACTTTTCGGTCAATGGTGGGCTGCACATGGGGTGAGGGCGAGCACCCCGCTGGCGATCAGGGTGCCAGCAGCTCCATCGCGACGCCAGCCAGTGTGCTGGCGTCTCCGTCTGCAGGCTCCACCCGCACCGCCTCGCCGAATCCGACAAAGTTGCGCTGCATCGATTGCAGGTACACGGGGTCGTAGTGCGTCAGCAGCAGCTCGTGAACCACGCTTTCGATGCGGCCTGACCGGGCTGCGGTTTGCCACTGGTCGATGACCTCGTTGCCGCGCAGCGCGCGCAGCGCGTCGAGGCGCAAGCAGAAGGTCGGCACGTCGTCGACGAAGAAGGCGTAGTCCTCCAGCAGCAAGGCCACCCGGGCCTCGACCGACAATTCCAGTCGCACGCACGGCGAGGCGCGCATGCATTCGATCAGCCGCTCGGGCACGCGCAGTTCGCCGACCTTGCGGCTTTCGCTCTCCACCCACACAGCTTGCGCAGGATCGAAGCGGCGCAGGGTGTCCCACAGCCGCGAGTCGAACTGCTTTTGCGTCGGCTGCGGGCTGCCGGGCACCAGGCCCAGCACCGATCCGCGGTGATTGGCCAGTCCTTCGAGATCGAGCACCTGCGCACCTTGCGCTTGCAGGGCAGCCAGCAGGCGGCTCTTGCCCGAGCCGGTCTTGCCGCAGACCACACGGAACTGGAATGCCACGGGCTGCACGTCGAGTGCCGCCAGCACCGCGCGCCGATACGCGACGTAGCCGCCTTCGATCACCTGCACCCGAAAACCGATCTGGCTGAGCACCAGCGCCAGCGATCCGCTGCGCTGACCGCCCCGCCAGCAGTAGACCAGCGGTTGCCAGTCCTTCGGCTTGTCCATCACCTGGCGCTCGATGTGCATCGCGACATTGCGTGCGACGAGCGCGGCGCCGCGTTTGCGGGCGACAAACGGCGAAATCTGCGTGTACTCGGTGCCGATCAGCACCCGCTCGGCGTCGTTCAGGCTCGGCCAGTTGACGGCGCCGGGCAGGCGATCGAGTGCGAACTCACCCTCCGACCGTGCATCGATGATCGTATCGTAGCGGTCGAGTCGCGCCAGGCAGTCGTCCGCGCTGACGGGCGTCAGAGACATCGGGTCGGCTCGACGTTCCGGCGCGCCTGCGGCAAGCGATCACGCCGCGATGGCATCGAGCAACTCCGTTTCGATCGCGATCTGCAAGCGGTTGTGGCGCAGCGCCGAGCCGTCGATCAGGAAGGTGTCTTCGACCCGCTCGCCCAGCGTGGTGATCTTCGCGAGTTGCAAGTTGATCTGATGCCGTGCCAGCACACGAGCGATCGCGTAGAGCAGTCCCGAACGGTCGCTGGCCGACACGCCGAGCAACCAGTTTTGCGCCCGCTCATCGGGCCGCAACGTGACCCTCGGGGTGACCGGAAACGACTTCACCCGGCGTGACAGGCGGCCCCGGTTCGGCTCCGGCAAAGCGCCGTCCGATGCGAGGGCGCGTCCGAGCTGGTTCTCGACCAGCGAGATCAGGTCGCGGTACTGCGCGGCGGGTACGCCTTCGTGGGTTGCTTCGAGCTGCGGGTTGATGACCTGGAACGTGTCGAGTGCGTAGCCGGCTTTCGTCGTGTGCACTTTCGCGTCGAGGATGTTGAAGTGCGCGCTGTCGAAGTAGCCGCAGATGCGGGCAAACAGGTCGGCGCGGTCGCGCGCATAGACCACCACCTGCAAGCCCTCTCCGACCGGCGACACACGCGCCTTGACGACCGGCGCATCGGCCTCGAGCTGCGCTTGCAGCGAGCGCGCGTGCCAGGCGATCTCGCCGACATCGTGGCGCGCAAAGTAACTGATGGCGAGCGTTTTCCACAGCGGCGCCTCGACATCCGGCGGCTGCAACGCGAGGTTCAGCAGGTGCCGCGCTTCTTGCTTGCGGGCGTCGATCTCGGCATCGAGATGCGGTTGCGCGCCGCCCAAAGCGCGCAGCGTCACCCGGTACAGGTCTTCCAGCAACTTGCCTTTCCACGCGTTCCAGACCTTCGGGCTGGTGCCGCGGATGTCGGCCACCGTCAGCAGGTAGAGCGCGGTCAGGCGCCGTTCGGTGCCGACGAGTTGCGCAAACTGCTGGATGACGACCGGGTCGCTGAGGTCTTCTTTCTGGGCGACGCGCGACATCGTCAAATGCGCTTTCACCAGGAACTCGATCAGCGCGGTGTCGTCGCGTTCGATGTCGTGATCGCGGCAAAAGCGCCGCGCTTCGGTGGCGCCCAGGTCGGAGTGATCGCCGCCGCGCCCCTTGGCCACGTCGTGAAAGAGCGCCGCGATGTACAGCACCCACGGCTTGTCCCATTGCAGGGCCAGTTGCGAACAGTACGGGTACTCGTGCGCATGTTCGGGGATGAAGAAGCGGCGCACGTTGCGCAACACCATCAAGATGTGCTGGTCGACGGTGTAGACGTGGAACAGGTCGTGCTGCATCTGCCCGACGATGCGGCGGAACACCCACAGATAGCGGCCGAGCACGCTGGTTTCGTTCATCAACCGAAGCGCATGCGTCTGACCGTTCGGGGCGTTCAGGATGCGCATGAAAGTCGCGCGGTTCGCCGGGTCGCGCCGGAACTCGGCGTTCATCAGCTCGCGCGAGTTGTACAGCGCCCGCAACGTGCGCGCGGACAGGCCGGTGATTCCGCGCGTGGTCTGGTAGGTCAGAAAGGTTTCCAGGATGGTCTGCGGATGCCGTTGGTACAGGTCGTCGCTCGCCACTTCGAGCGTGCCGTCGCGGTCGAAAAAGTGCGCGTCGATCGGGCGCATCGGCGCGTCCTGCGAGCCGCTGATGCGCTCTTCGATGTTGAGCATCAGGATCTGGTTCAACTGCACCACCGCCTTGGCCGCCCAGTAGTAGCGCCGCATCAGCACCTCGGAGGCACGCTGGCCGTGCGTGGCGCGGTAGCCGAAGCTTTCGGCGACAGCACCTTGCAGGTCGAACACCAGACGGTCTTCGCGCCGGCCCGCCACCAAGTGCAGCTTGGCGCGGATCAGCTTCAAAAGCCCTTCGTTGCGTTGCAGTTGCTTGACTTCGAACGGCGTCGCCAGCCCGCTGGCCGCCAGTTCGCTCCAGTTGCGGCCAAGGCCGGCGGCGCGCGCGACCCAGATGATGACTTGCAGATCACGCAGGCCGCCCGGGCTTTCCTTG
>JANMTL010000070.1:0-3029 GCA_031390425.1 Rhizobacter sp. | reverse complement strand
GCCGTAGTAGCGCTTGCCCGGCAGTCCCTCGGCGTACTTGTTGGTGAGAACCGAGCCCATCGCTTCGAGCACCGCGAGCGCGCCCGGGGCAAGCCGCAAGTTCCACTGGACACGGCGCATGCCGGCCTACGCCTACCGGCTCGTCAACGAATCGCGGCGGCTGCTCTACGGGCTCACGCAGGCTGTGCGCGAACGGCGTCATCCGCAGGTTCGGTAGGCGCGGCAGGTTCGGTGAGCATTCGCGACGATTCTTTGCGCCGCCGCATCAACAGGTAAGCCGCCGGAATCACGAACATCGACAGCAAGGGCGCCGTGATCATGCCGCCGACCATCGGCGCCGCGATGCGCTGCATCACTTCCGAACCGGTGCCCGTGCCCCACATGATCGGGAACAGGCCGCCCAGGATCACCGCCACCGTCATCGCCTTCGGCCGCACGCGCAGCACCGCGCCTTCGCGGATCGCGTCGAGCAAGTCGGTTGTGCTGGTGGTGCCTGCTGCGATGCGCGCGTCCCAGGCCTGCCGCAAGTACAGCAGCATGATCACGCCGAACTCGGCCGACACACCCGCCAGCGCGATGAAACCCACCGCCCCGGCAACCGACAGGTTGTAGCTCAGCAGGTACAGCAGCCAGATGCCCCCGACCAGCGCGAAGGGCAGCGTGGTCATGATCAGCAGTGCTTCGTCAAGACGCTTGAAGAGCACATAGAGCAGCACGAAGATGATCAGCAGCGTGAACGGCACCACCACCTTCAGCTTGGCCGTGGCGCGCTCCAGAAACTCGAACTGACCCGACCACGAGATCGAATAGCCCGCCGGCAGCACGACCTTCTCGGCCACCACGCGCTGCATGTCCAACACCGCCGACTTCAGGTCGCGGCCCCGGATGTCGACGTAGACCCAGCCCGACAGCCGCGCGTTTTCACTGCGCAGCATCGGCGGCCCGTCGGTGATGCGGATTTCGGCCACGTCGGACAGCACCAGCCGCGCGCCCTTCTCGGTGACGATGGGCAGCACGCGCAGGCTCGACAGCGAATCGCGCGTCTCGCGCGGATAGCGCAGGTTGATCGGGAAACGTTGCAGTCCTTCCACGGTCTCGCCGATGTTGTCGCCACCCACCGCCGAGCTGATGACCGACTGCACGTCGGCGATGTTCAAGCCGAAACGCGCCGCCGCGTCGCGGTTGATGAGCACGTCGACATAGCGCCCGCCCGTCAGGCGTTCGGCCAGTGCGCTGCTGACGCCCGGCACATCCTTCAGGGCCTTCTCGATCTCGCCGGTGACGCGGTCGATCACCGCCAGGTCGGTGCCCGCCACCTTCACGCCCACGGGGCTCTTGATGCCGGTGGCCAGCATGTCGATGCGGTTGCGGATCGGCGGCACCCAGATGTTGGCCAGGCCCGGCACCTTGACGATGCGGTCGAGTTCGTCCACCAGCTTGTCCTGCGTCATGCCGGCGCGCCACTCGCTCTTCGGCTTGAACTGGATCGTGGTCTCGAACATCTCCATCGGCGCCGGGTCGGTGGCGGTTTCTGCGCGGCCGGCCTTGCCATACACACTCGCGACCTCGGGCACGGTCTTGATGAGGCGGTCGGTCTGCTGCAGCAATTCCGCGGCCTTGCCGGCCGACAGCCCGGGCAATGCCGACGGCATGTACAGCAGATCGCCTTCGTCCAGCCGCGGCATGAACTCGCCGCCGATGTGCTGCAGCGGCCACAGGCTCAGCAGCAAGGCCACGACCGCCACCACGAGCGTCGTCTTGGGTGCACGCAGCACACCATTCAAGAGCGGCCGGTAGACCGCGATCAGCAGCCGGTTCAGCGGGTTCGTCTTCTCATCCGGAATGCGGCCGCGGATCAGGTAACCCATCAGCACCGGAATCAACGTCGCCGACAACCCCGCCGCCGCCGCCATTGCATAAGTCTTCGTGAAGGCCAGCGGCGAGAAGAGCCGCCCCTCCTGCGCTTCGAGCGTGAAGACCGGAATGAACGACAGCGTGATGATCAGCAGCGAAAAGAACAGCGCCGGCCCGACTTCGACCGCCGAGTCCCCGATGACCTTCCAGCGCGCTTCGCCCTGCAGCGTCTGGTCCGGATGCTCGTGGCTCCAGCGCTCCAGATGTTTGTGCGCGTTTTCGATCATCACCACCGCCGCATCGACCATTGCGCCGATCGCGATCGCGATGCCGCCAAGCGACATGATGTTGGCGTTCACGCCCTGGTAGTGCATGACGATGAACGCCATCAGGATGCCCAGCGGCAGCGAGACGATGGCGACGAAGGCCGAACGCAAGTGGAACAGGAAGATGAAACACACCACCGCGACGACGGCAAACTCTTCGAGCAGCTTGAAACCCAGGTTCTCCACCGCGCGTTCGATCAGGCCCGAACGGTCATAGACGGGCACGATCTCCACCCCCTGGGGCAGGCTGGCCTGCAGCGACTTGAGCTTGTCCTTGACTGCCGCGATCGTCTCCAGCGCGTTCTTGCCCGAGCGCATCACGATGACGCCGCCCGTGGCCTCGCCTTCGCCATCGAGCTCACCGATGCCACGCCGCATCTCGGGCCCGACCTGGATGCGCGCCACGTCGCCCAGGCGCACCGACTCGCCCGCCGCGGTGCTGACCAGCGGCACCTTGCGAAAGTCGTCCAGCGACTGCAAGTAGCCCGAAGCCCGCACCACGTACTCGGCCTCACCGAGTTCGAGCACCGAGCCGCCGGCCTCCTGGTTCGACTTCTGGATCGCCTCGACGACCTTGGTGTGCGGGATGCCGTAGGCGGCCAGCTTGTCGGGGTCGAGCACGATCTGGTACTGGCGCACCATGCCGCCCACCGAGGCCACTTCGGCCACGTTCGGCACCGTCTTCAGCTCGAACTTCAGGAACCAGTCCTGCAAGGCGCGCAACTGCCCGGCGTCCTGCGTGCCGCTGCGGTCGACCAGGGCGTACTGGTAGATCCAGCCGACGCCGGTGGCGTCGGGCCCGAGTGTGGCCTTCGCGCCCGGTGGCAACCGGGCCTGCACCTGGTTCAG
>JANMTL010000304.1:0-22015 GCA_031390425.1 Rhizobacter sp. | reverse complement strand
CAACGTGTTCGACCGCGAAGTGGCGTCGGCCGGGGCGCTTGGGGAGAATTCCTTCACCGGCAACGGCAACCAGTTGCAGCAAGCGGTGACTGAACAGTTCTTCGGCCCGAATGCCCCGCGCGCGGGCTGGATCGGCGTGCGGCTGAAGTTCGACGCCTTCGGCGGCTGACGACGCGCGATCCACCGCCCAGCCCCTGCACAGCGCCTTGGTTAGACTGCGAGCGGCGCCGCGAGGTGGCCGCTCGCTGCCTTTGGCGAGCCTGCATTCGGGTTTGAACAAGGGTGTCGCATGGACCGAAACGATGCGTTGCTGACCGACTGGCGGCAACGGGCGCTGGCCCTCGAAGTCGAGGTCGGCAAGGCGGTGATCGGGCAATCGCGGGTGATCCGGCTGATCAACACAGCCGTGTTCGCACGCGGCCACGTGCTGCTGCAAGGCGATGTCGGCGTCGGCAAGACGACGCTGCTGCGCGCCTTTGCGCAGGTGCTGGGCGGCGATTTCGCGCGCACCGAGGGCACCATCGATCTGATGCCCAATGACCTGATCTACTACACCTACATCAGCGCCGAAGGCCGCCCGGCGGTCGAGCATGGGCCGCTGATCCAGCACGGCGAAGACCTGGCGATCTTCTTCTTCAACGAGATCAACCGCGCCCGCCCGCAGGTGCATTCGCTGCTGCTGCGCGTGATGGCCGAGCGCAGCGTGTCGGCGTTCAACCGCGAGTTCCGCTTCCCGCATTTGCTGGTGTTCGCCGACCGCAACCGGGTCGAGCGCGAAGAGACGTTCGAGATCTCGTCGGCCGCGCGCGACCGCTTCATGATGGAGGTCACCATCGATGCACCGCCCACCGACGCCGATCGCCGCAGGCTGGTCTTCGATGCGCGCTTTCACGACACCGACCAGCTGGTCGGCGCGCTGCGAAGCGCGATGGTGGCGTACCGCGAATTGAACGCGGTCGCTGCGGTGATCCAGACCACGGTGCAGGCGTCTGAGACGCTGGAGGCCTACGCGATGCACCTGTGGCGCGCCACGGCCGTGCCGGGCGACTACGGCATCGCGCTGTCCGACATCGACATCGACCAGTTGATGCTGGCCGGTGCCAGCCCGCGCGGCATGAGCATGCTGCTGCGCGCGGCACGGGTGGCGGCCTGGCTCGAAGGGCGCAGCTATGTCACGCCGGAAGACTTGCAAGCGGTGTTCGTCGAGACGATCGCGCACAGGCTGTGCTACCAGCCGGTGTTCGAGCTGCGGCGGCACGAAATCTCCGGACCGCTGATGCAGAGCATCCTCGCCAGCGTCGCCGCGCCTTGATCGGCACGCGCCCCTCCGGCGCGGTGCCGGAAATCCACTACCGAACCCATGCACCGGCGCGCGGTTATTTTCCGGGGCATCACCGCAGCAAAAGCGGCGAGAGCGGTTTCGAGTTCCGCGGTCACGCGTCGTTGCTCGACGCGCCGGATCCGCGCCGACTCGACCTGCACGCCAGCCTGCGCGATCCGTTCGGCAACTGGATCGTGCGCGTCTACAGTCAGCGCAAATCGATTCCGGTCGCGATCGTCGCCGACCTGTCGGCGTCGATGGGTTTCGAGGGCACGCGCCGCAAGCAGGACGTGCTGGCCGACTTCACCGACAGCCTGGCCTGGTCGGTCTGGCGCACCGGCGACAGCTTCGGCTTCGTCGGCTGCGACGAGCAGGTGCGCGCCGACTGGCTGCTGCCGCAGACGCGGGTGCGCGGCGTCGGGCAGGCGCTGGCCGTGCGACTGCGCGGCATCGATCTGGAAGGCGCCTCGGCGCACGGCCTGCTGGACGCGCACCGACACCTCAGCCGACAGCGCTCGCTGGTGTTTCTGGTGTCCGATTTCCACCTGCCGCTGGCCGCGCTGACGCAGGTGCTGCGCAGCCTGGCGCAGCACGACGTGGTGCCGGTCGTGGTGTGGGATCCGGCCGAATTCACGCTCACCGCCCCGCGTGGGCTGGCCTGGGGCATCGACCCCGAAAGCGGCGAGCGGCGACTGGTCTGGTGGCGCCCGGCCTTGCGCGAGAAGTGGGCCGCGCGCTTCGCCGAGCGGCGCCACGATCTGCTGGCGGCGTTCCGGGCGATGCGGGTCAAGCCGCTCTTCGTCGAGCAGGGCTTCGATGCGGATGCCGTGACGCGGCACTTTCACGCATGAGCGCATGGCCCGGTCGCCTGGACCGCACACGCCGCCAACACCGTCGCACCTGGGCCGTGCTGACCGCGACGTTGATCGCGGCCGCCGCGCCGCTCACGTCGTCGATCGCCGCCGACAGCGCCGCCGCGCCCTGGCAGGTCGCCATCGATGAGCCGCGACCCTTCGGGCACACCGTCGGCGATGTCGTCTGGCGCCGGGTCGTGGTCACGGTGCCGGACGGCTACACGCTCGATGCGCAAACGCTGCCCACCGCCGGGCGGCGCGGCGTGGCGATCGAGCTGCGCCGTCTGACGCGCCAGCAGAGCCGCGACGGCGCCGGCAGCCAACTCGCCTTGACGCTCGAATACCAGGTCTTTATCGCGCCACGCGAGGTGCGCACCTTCGAGCTGCCGTCGTTCGTGCTCGGGTTCAAAGGCCTGCCCCGACCGCAGGACGTGCGCATCGACGCCTGGCCGATGACCATCTCGCCGCTGGTTCCGGTCGAGGTGTCGCCGCGTCGTGGCCTGGGCGAATTGCAGCCCGATGCGCCGCCGCCGTTGATCGACACGAGCGCAGGCCGCTGGCGCCTCGCCGCTTATGGCGCGATCGCCGCGTTGCTGCTGGCTTACCTGGCGCTGGTGTATGTCGGTCTGCCGTGGTTCTCGCGCCAGCGTCGGCCTTTCACTGCGGCCTGGCGTTCATTGAAGGCGATGCCCGCAACGGCAGAGGCAGCGCAGCGCCGACAGGCCTTTCAACGCCTGCACGAGGCGCTGAACCAGACCGCCGGTGAGGTCGTGTTCGAGCAGACGATCGATCGCTTCGTCGCCGCGCAGCCGCGCTTCGCTGGTCTGCGCAGCGAATTGGCGGCCTTCTTCCAGCGCTCGCGCGCCGAGTTTTTCGGCGGCGCCGAGTCCGCAGCAGCGCCCGGGCCGGAAGTCGCCCCGGCAGCGGGCGCCTGGCTGACCGAGTTCTGCCGCAAATGCCGCGATGCAGAGCGGGGCGCCGCATGAATTTCGACGCGCTCTGGGTGCTGTCGCTGCTGCCGCTCGCGCTGCTGCCGCTGTGGGCGCGTGCGCAGCATGCGCTGCCCAACGCCTGGCTCGCCCTGATGCCGCGCGACCGCGCGTCTGATGCGATCAACGTCACTCTGCGAATCGCAGCGGTGGCGGCGCTGGCCGCGCTGGTCGTCGGCGCGGCCGGGCCGTATCGACCGGAATACACGGTGCAGAAGGTGGGCAAAGGCGCCGAGATCGTGCTGGTGCTCGATCGCAGCCGCAGCATGGACCAGAGCTTCGCGGGCGGGCAGAGCGGGCCACCGCCCGGCAGCCGACCCAACAGCCCGGAAGCACTGGAGTACTACACCAGCCGCAACGCCTCGGCCTCGCGCAACACCAAGGGGAAAGTGGCGCGTCAGATGCTGTCGGAGTTCGCCGCCCAGCGTCCCGACGATCGCTTCGGCATGGTGGTTTTCAGCACGCTGCCGATACGCCTGCTCGAATTCACCCAGAAGCCCGACGTGATTCAGGCCGCGATCACCGCCGGGAACATCGGGCGTGGGCTGGCCGATACCGACATCGGGCTCGCGTTGGGCTCGGCGCTGTCTTACTTCGAGGATCGGCCCTACACCGGCTCACGCATCCTGATGCTGGTGTCCGACGGTGGGGACAAGCTCGATGTCGATGTGCGCGAGCGCGTGGCCTATCTGGCGCGCAAGCACCGGGTGTCGATCTACTGGTTTTATATGCGCTCCAACCTGAGCCCGGGGTTGATGGCCGATGCGGACGAGCCACCGTCGAATGTGGACACCGTGCCCGAGTACTTTTTGCACCGCTTCTTCAAGTCGCTGGGCACACCGTACAAGGCCTACGAAGCTGAGAACCCCGAGGCGCTGCAAAAGGCCATCGAGGACGTGAACCGCCTCGAAAATCTGCCGATCACCTACCTCGACACCGTGCCGCGGCGCGATCTGTCGCAGGTCGGCTATGGCGTCGCGCTGGCCTGCGTGCTCGCGCTGCTGGGCGCCAACCTGCTGGAGATCAAGCGATGGGCCTGAGCGCTTCGATCGCGCGGCTGACCTCGCGCCGACGCACCCGGTGGGTGATCGTGTGCCTGCTGCTGCTGGTCACCGTGGCGGCTGTCGACGGCCTGCGCACCGCGCGTCAGCACGACATCAACGAGGCGATCCGCGCGCAGCAGTTGCCAGCCGAAGCGCCGGGTCAGCCACGCGAGCTTCAATTTGCGCGGGCCGCCGTTGCGGCGGTCGATGCTGCTGCCAGCGGCGCCGAAGAAGCGGCGCTGAACCGCTACCGCGCGTTGCAGGACGACACTGCGTTGGGCCAGGCCGCGCGCTTCAACACCGCCAACGCGCTGATGCGCCAAGCTATCGCCGTGCGCGCCACCGAGCAACCGGGGCAGGCGATCCCGCTGATCGAGCTGGCCAAAGAAAGCTATCGCGAGCTGCTGCGCGCCGACCCGGCGAACTGGGGCGCCCGCTACAACCTCGAACGCGCGCAGCGCCTGCTGCCGGACCCCGACGACAGCGACGCGCCGCCGTCGGAGCCGCCGGCCAACGCCGAACGCGCCGCCACCACGATGCGCGGCTACTCGCCGGGGCTGCCGTGAACCCGGTCGCGCGCGGGTGGGCCGCCTGCCGCGCCGGGGTTCGGTCGGGGGTCACGGGCGGCTTCGATCGCGTGCTGCTGATCGCCGCGGCGCTGGCCCTGTCCGCAAGCTTTTTCAACCCGGTCGCCACCATCGACCGGGCCTTGTTCGATCAGGTGATCGTGCTCGACATCACCCAGAGCATGAACGTCACCGACTACCAGCAGGCAGGCAAGCCGGTGTCGCGCCTCGTCTACGCCAAGCACGCGCTGCGCCAAGCGCTGCTGGCGATGCCCTGCGGCTCGAAGGTGGGCTGGGGCCTGTTCACCGAATACCGCTCGTTCCTGCTGATCGCACCGGTCGAGGTCTGCGAGAACCTGACCGAGCTGCGCAGCACGCTCGACAACATCGACGGCCGCATGGCCTGGACCGGCAACAGCGAGGTCGCCAAGGGCCTGTTCAGCGGCATCGGCATCGCCAAACAATTGCCGGGCAAGCCGTCCCTCGTCTTCGTGACCGACGGCCACGAGTCACCGCCGGTCAACCCGCGCCACCGGCCGGTCTTCAACGACAAGCCGGGCGCCGTCGGCGGGCTGGTCGTCGGCGTCGGCAACCTGAAGCCGTTGCCGATCCCGAAGTTCGACCCGCTCAATCGCCCGATGGGCGTCTGGGGCGCCGACGAGGTGATGCAGACCGATCCGCGCAGCCAGGGGCGCGGCGGCAGCGTCGGCAACGAGCAATTGGTGGAAGGCCCCGCCGAAGCCGGTCAGCTCGTGACGCTGCCCGGCAGCACGCCGGGCAGCGAGCACCTGTCGGCGATGCGCGAAGGCTACCTGCGGCTGCTGGCCGACGACACCGGCTTGTCTTTCGTGCCGTTGCAAGAGCCCGAGGGATTGATCCGCGCGCTGACGGCACCGAACCTGGCCCGCATCGCGCCTGCAGCGACCGATGCGCGGGTGGCCCTTGCCGCCTTGGCGTTCGTGCTGCTGCTGGCGCGCAGTGCCATCCCGCTGTGGCGGCGGCTGCAAATGCGACAAAGATCACCCCTCGCACGCCAGAAGCAGTCAGTGCGCGGACAATAAGGGTTTTCGTTGGCATGGTCGCAGACCGACCTGCCGGCTCAACCTGAGAGGTCCACTCCCGCGCCATGGCCACACAACGAACCAAACCCCCCGCTGTACCCGCTGCCGCTGCTGTCGTCGCTGCGGTTTCCTCACCGGCTGAAAACGTCAAACTGCGCCAGACCCAAGCCGAGTATTCGGCCGCCCGACCGTCTTCGGAACCCGGCATCAAGCCGATGATGTCGAGCTCGAAGATGTACGTTTGCCGTCGCTGCCAGGCGAATTTCAAAACCGGCGAAGGCAAGGCCGACCCGCGCCTGCGCGGTCTCGGCAAGTGCAACAAGTGCCTCGACGCCGCGAGCGCCTCGCAGAACGCCGAACTGGCTGCCTGATCCGTCGAACGAAGGCGACCCCGGCACACTGGGGGTCGTTTTCAGCGGGCCGACAGCCGTCTTCCGGTGTCGATCTATTTGAATGTCTATGAATCTTATGTCTACTCAAAGACATGCGATTGAGATGCGCCTCGACACCGACCCGACACGCCCTCGCTGCTGGGCCGATCTGTGCACCACCGACTTCGCCGCGCTCGATGCGAACACCACGGTCGCGGTGCTGCCGGTGTCGGCCACCGAACAACACGGGCCGCACCTGCCCTTGTCGACCGATGCGGTCGTCAACGACGGCGTACTGCGTGCGGCGCTGGCACGCCTTGCCGATTCCACAGCCGCCTCGGTGCTGGTGTTGCCGCCGCTGGCAGTGGGCGACAGCCTCGAACACAGCGCATTTCCCGGCACCCTGAGCATCGACGGTGATGCGCTGATGGCGACCTGGCTGGCGATCGGTCGCAGCGTTGCGCGCGTCGGCGTGCGCAAGCTGGTGATCTTCAACAGCCACGGCGGGCAGAAGGCGCATGTGGACCTGGTCGCGCTGCGGCTGCGCGTCGAGTGCCGGATGCTGGTGGTGCGCGCGCACAGCTTCGCTCTCGGCGTGCCGCCGGGCCTGTTCGATGTCGACGAGCTGGCGCATGGCCTCCACGGCGGCGCGGTCGAGACCTCGCTGATGCTGCATCTGCGACCCGACCTGGTGCGGTTGTCCGCGCTGAACGCCTTCCCGTCGTTCGGACAGCGCCTGTCCGCGCGTGGCGGTGTGCTGGGCGCGGAAAAGCCGATTGGCTTCGGCTGGATGACGCAGGACCTGAACCCCGAAGGCGTCTGCGGCGACACGACGCAGGCCAGCGCCGACAAAGGCGGCGCGCTGCTCGATCATCTGGCGACGCGCTTTGCGAGACTGTTGCAGGAAGTGGTCGAGCTGCCGCTGGAGACGCTGCGAGACGGGCCGCTGTCGCCCGCTTGAACGCAACTTCAAACGCTCAGACAGCCTCGCGCCTTCAGTCTTCCTTGAGGTGCCCTGCCCGCTGCTGCTTGGTCTCGATGTAGCGGGCGTTGTACGGGTTGACCGGCCCGTGCAGTGCCAGGCGTTCCACCACCTCGATGCCGCCGGCTTCCATTGCGGCGATCTTTTTCGGGTTGTTGGTCAGCAGCCGGATGCGCGAGATGCCCAGCGACTTCAGCATCTCCACCGCCACGCCGTAATCGCGCTCGTCGGCTGCGAAGCCGAGGTGGCGGTCGGCGTCGATGGTGTCGAGCCCGTCGTCCTGCAGGCGGTAGGCGCGCAGCTTGTTGGCCAAGCCGATCGAGCGGCCTTCCTGTTCGAGGTACAGCAACACGCCGCCGGTCTCGGCCAGACGCAGCGTCGCGCGGCGCAATTGGTCGCCGCAATCGCAGCGCAGGCTGCCGAGCAGATCGCCGGTCAGGCAGGCCGAGTGCAGCCGCACCGGCACTGGCTGGCTGAAATCAGGCTGGCCGACGACGATCGCGACGTGCTCGGCGCCGCTGGGGTCCTCGCGAAACAGCACCAGCTCGCAGTCGTCGTGCGCCGCGATCGGCACCTGCGCGTCGCTGATGCGGCGCAGGGTCGATACGCCAGCCCGCGGCGCTCGCTGCACGTCGGCGCTGGACACCCACAACAGTTGCTCGGCCGCCAGCGCCGACATCGCGGCGGCGGGAACATCGACGACCAGCAGCGCCGGGACCAGCCGGGCCCGCTTGACCAGCAGCAGCGCGCTGTCCATCACGCGCGATCGGCCGGGTAACAGCCGCGCAGCCACCGGCGACATCGGCAGGGCTCGGCGCGACGGCACACCGGCGGGGGTCACGGCGGCCAGGTTCAGCACGGCATCGAGCGTGGTGTCCGCCGCCAAGGGCAACAGCACCGGTGCGGCGGCGAGCGGTCCCGATGTCGCCGGATGGAGGCCCAAGGCCAGCGCGCGCTCGGTCGTCAGCAGCAGCTGAACCGGCGTGCCCAGCGACTGGAGCCAGCGCAGCCGCTGGGCCGTCAATGACTCGACAGCGACGCCGACCCAACCCGCTGCCGAAGCGTCCTGATCGACCAGACGGATCGCGCGACCGTGCTTCAGCTCGGTCTGCGCCCGGTCGACCCGCGTGGCCGCTTGCTCATCGGCGGCCGATGCCAGCGTCGGGGTTCGATGTTCCTGGTATCGATCGTTCATCAAAAAAGGCTGTGGTCGCAACACGCTGGGCGAGTCAAGGCGGGCAGCACATGCGCTACAACCATGCTCGCGTCGAGCACCCGCACATGAACCAAAGCATCGATTGTCCCCTGAGCACCGAAGCCCTGTGGCCGCTGTGCCTGGAGATGGCGCAGGCGCGCCGTGCGGGTCGGCGGGCCACGGGCCACGCGACGTGGTCGGAAGCGCTCGGCTGGACGCTGACCGATGCGCTGGACGCCGAGGCGACCGAGCTGTTCAGCCTGCTCAAGCCGGTGCTCGACCCGGTGCCGGGCGGTGCACCGTGGGTGATCGGCCAGCTCGGCCAGAGCCTCGACGGTTGCATCGCCACGCACACCGGCGACTCGAATTTCGTTAGCGGCCCGCCAAGCCTGCGCCACCTGCACCGGCTGCGCGCGCTGTGCGACGCGGTGATCGTCGGCGTCGGCACCGTGGCCGCCGACGACCCGCAACTGACGACGCGGCACGTCGAAGGACCGCACCCGGTGCGGGTGGTGCTCGACCCCGGGCTGCGCCTGTCGGCCCAGGCGCGGGTGTTCAACGACCGCAACGCGCCGACGTGGGTCGTGTGCGAGGCCGCGTTGCGCAAAGCCGCCGAAGGTCGCTACGGGTCCGAGCGGGTGATCTCGCTCGAAGTCGCTGCAAGCGCGCCCCGGCTGCTCGACCCGGCGGCCCTCGTGGCGGCCCTGCACCAGCGCGGCTTGCAGGTGCTGCTGGTCGAAGGCGGGGGCGTTACGGTGTCGCGCTTTCTGGCGCACGGCGGCCTCGATCGACTGCACCTGGCGGTCTCGCCGGTGCTGATCGGCAGCGGACGCCCGGGCTTGCAACTGCCGGCCCGCACCGGCGCGATGGCCGATTGCCAGCGCCCCGCCGGCAGGGTCTTCCAGCTTGGGGGCGACGTGCTGTGGGACCTGGACTTGCGCGCCGTCCGTTGACGCCGCTGCATCTACACATTAACATGC
The DNA here is from genome assembly GCA_031390425.1 of Rhizobacter sp. Taxonomy (GTDB): domain Bacteria; phylum Pseudomonadota; class Gammaproteobacteria; order Burkholderiales; family Burkholderiaceae_C; genus PBB1. The sequence continues at coordinate 12,653 of JANMTL010000304.1, read as the reverse complement.
GCATGTGCATATCAACCACACCCCAGCGCCCATGAAAACCGAACGCGTCACCTTGCTGACCTCGCCCGATTTCAAGGCCTTCCTCGGCGCCGAGGCGCAGCGCGAAGGCGTCAGCGTGGCCGAGCTGGTGCGCACCCGCTGCGAGCGTCGGCCGACCGAAGAAGAAGCGGTGCTCGCCGCGCTGACCGCCGAACTGCAGAAAGCGGTGGCCGACGCGAAAAAATCGTTGCGCTCGGGGTTGAACGAGGCGCAAGCGGTTCTGGGCGAGCTGCGTGCCGGGCGCGCGGCTGAGCCCGATGCCGCCCCGGCGCGCCGCAACCGCAAGCGGGTCGCCTGATGAGCGTGCTGAGCGACGCCATCGGCGCCATCAAAGAGGCGCTGAAGCTGGCCGACGACGTGAAGCGCATCGGCGAGACGCTGCACGAGGTTTCGCGCGAACTGCGCGACCACGACCGCCGCATCACCCGCATGGAAGCGAAGTGGGAAGCCGCCGTGGAGCTGTCGGCCGGGCGCCGCGGGCCGCGCGCGCTCGAGTAAGCGCGGCCGAGCGTTCAGAACCGCGGCGGCAGCGCCAGCCCATCGAGGTGACCGACGCAGAGGCGACTCTGACCGACCAGCGCCAGGCGCCGATCCTTCCACCGCTGCACAAGCGGTTGCTGATCTATCGCCTGCTCGGCCGTGGCAGCGGCGATGCCTTCGATCATGGATGCCAGCATCGATCGCGACGACGAACCGTCGCGAGCATCGATCGTCCAGTCGCTGCCCGCTGTACGGACGCGGTACGCCACTTTCTCGAGCGCCTGAACCCACCGCAGCAGCGCCGCAGCGCCGAGCGCCCGGCCGAAGCCCTTGTCGCGCTGCTGGTGCTCGGCGAACCATTCATGCACCGCCTGGTCGTCCGGATCACGGGGCGTCCAGTCGTGGCGGCCATCGACATTCAGTGCGAACAGCATCGCTGCGCCCGCCTGCACGCAGTGAACCATCAGCGCGTCCAGCCAGGCTGCCGACACCAGGTCGAGCAAGGCCGACGCGGTGACGAGATGCGCCTCGGCGAAGCGCACCTGATCCAGGTGCCGCGCCAAGTCGAGCCTCTGCATCCGGGCCTCGACTTCGACGCCCTCCCCTTGCAGGATCAACGTGCCGTCGGCGCGCCGATGCATTCGGTGCCCGCTTGCGCGCGCCCAGCCCGCCAGCGCATCAGGCAGCGCCGCCAGCAAGGCCGGGTCGTGGTCGATCAGCTGCCAGCGCTGGCGGCCGCCGAGGCGCGGTGCCAGCTCGCGCAGGTTGGCGCCACTGCCGCAGGCCAGGTCGATGACGACCAGCGGCTCGTCGGCTGAACGCCGCGCGCGCAGATCGCAGGCAAGCCGTGGCACATCCAGCAGCGCGGCCGACCGCTCACGGGCGGCGCGGTCGAACGGCTCACGCAGGGCGAGCCAGTCTGCGCTGAATCCGTTCATCGTCGTGCGGCGGGAAGCGGCATCGCGGCCACTGCCTCCAGCACCTCCGCGAAACGGACGCAAGCGCGCGCCCAGGTCGGCAGATGCTGTCGTGCCGCGCCCGCACCGGCGGCCAGCGTCTCGCGCCACGCGGCCTCGTCGAGCCAGCGGGACAGTGCGACGCGCAGTGCGGCTGCGTTGCCCGGCGGCACACACACACCAGCGCCCGGCGGCACGGTGTCGGGCAACGCACCGGCGGTTGTGGTGAACACCGGCAGCCCACGCGCCAGCGCCTCGGCGGCCGCCATGCCGTAGCCCTCGTGGAAAGACGGCAGCACGCAGACGTGGGCGTGCGCGTACAGCGCGGCCAGCGTGGCGTCGTCGACCTCGCCGGTGAGCTGCACCCTGCCCTGCAAGCCGTGCGTCACGATCGCATCGTGCAGCGCCTGCACCGCCACCGGATCGCGCGTCAGGTCGCCGACACAGCGCAAGGTCCAACGCCGATCGGCCAACCCGGCCAGCGCCTCGATCAGCACGACATGCCCCTTGCGCGGCGTGACGCCGGCCACGCACAGCAGCGACGCTTCACCGTCGGCGCTCGATCCCACGGCCAGCGGCGCCCAATCGGTGCCGGGCAGAGCGACCGTGATGCGCGAGGCCGCAACACCGAAATCGGCCAGCGTGCGTGCGGTGCTCGCGCTGGTCACGATCACCTGCCGCACCGCCGCGAGGCTGCGCCGCTCGCTGTCGAAAAGCGCGTCGCGCCGATCCGGCGACAAGCCGGTCTCCAGCGCCAGCGGGTGATGCACCAGCGCGACCCAGCGCAGTCGGCATCGATGCCGTTCGATCACCTCGGGCATCGCGCCGCCCGCCAGGCCGTCGATCACCACGATCACGCCGTCCGGCAGCGACGCGACCTGCGCCTCGGCGTCGGCCAGCGCGGCCGCGCCGGGGTTCGGAAATCGACTCGACAGCGCGTGCACATCGACCTGCCAGCCGCGTTCGCGCAAGCCCGCGACGATGCGCCGGTCGTAGCCGTAGCCGCCGCTGCGGGTGCGCAGATCGCCGGGCAGCAGCAGCGCGCAGCGGCGCGTCATCGCGGGCTCACCGCCTACTCAGTGCGTGCCGGGCGCGGTCAAACTGGCGGCACCGAGCGGCACCCGCGTCGGGGTCGGATGCAGCAGATCGCCTTCGAAGGCGGCCCACGCCACATGCGATTCATTCAACGTGATCTTCAGGCTCGACAGCCCGCTCGCGTGCGGGCCCAACTCACCCGTGGCGATGCGCGCGGCGATGCGGTCGAAGATCACCCGCGCAAGGTATTCGGTGGTGGTATTGCGCCCGCTGAACGCCGGGTCGTCGTCGAGGTTGCGGAAGTTCAGCTCGTGCAGCACCGCGTGCAGGCTCTGCGTGGCCGCGCCGATGTCGACCACGATGCCGTCGGGGTCGAGTTCGGGTCGCCGCAGTTCGAGGTCGACCACGTAGGTGGCGCCGTGCAGGCGCTGTGCCGGGCCGAACACCTCGCCGCGAAAACTGTGGGCGATCATGAAGTGGTCACGGACGTTGACGGTGTACATCGGGTGTCTCTCGAAGGAACGAATGAAAAAGCTTCAGGCGTAATCGATGCGCTGGCACAGCGTGTCGGGTGAGCCACCCGCCAGCCGGGCCAGCACGGCCGGCAGCGCATCGAAAGGATCGGTGTCGGTGATCAGCACATCGAGCACTGGATCGACCAGCAACGACAGCGCAAGTTCCAGCCGGCGCCGATGACTCCAGCGGCTGCGCTGTGCGGTGGCGATCGCGCCGACCTGCGAACTCTTCAACGCAAGCCGCTGCGAATGGAACGCTTCGCCCAGCGGAACCGCCACCGCGCGCGCGCCGTACCAGCTCATCTCCAGCACCGTGGCCTCGAAGGCGGCCAGGCGCAGCGCGGTGGCTAGGCCCGCCGGGTGGCCGCTGGCGTGCACGACCAGATCGGCGCCGGGCCGGGCCGCATCGGGCAGCGCGAACGCCACCCCGAGCTGCGCGGCCACCGTGGCGCGCTGCGGATTCGTGTCGATCAGCTCCACCGCGCAGCCCGGGATCCGGCCCGCGAGCCAGGCCACCAGCAGACCGACGACCCCGCCACCCACCACCGAGATGCGGTCGCCGACGCACGGTGCTGCATCCCACAGCGCGTTGACGGCGGTTTCCATGTTGGCCGCCAGCACCGCGCGGCCGGGCGGCAGGCCGGCGGGCAGCGGATGCACCGCGTCGACCGGCACCGCATAGCGCGTCTGGTGCGGATGCAGGCAAAAAACGCTGCGCCCCAACAGGCGGTCCGGGCCGTCTTCGACGACACCGACGTTGCTGTAGCCGTACTTCACCGGGCCGGGAAACTCGCCTTGCTGGAACGGGGCGCGCATGCGCGCGAACTCGCCCGGCGGCACCTCGCCGCGAAAGACGAGCAGCTCGGTGCCGCGGCTCACCGCGCTGTGCAGCGTGCGCACGAGCACCTCGCCGGGCGCGGCCCGCACCGGCGCCTCTGCACGGATCTCGGCCCGGTGCGGCGCCACGATCCAGCAAGCGCGGGCCGCCACAGCGCCGTGCGGGCCGGGTTCGGCGATCACCGGAGAAGGAGGATCGAGTTGCATGGAATTCGCCGGGACGGGAGGTCGGGCTCCGTTACGCTTGGACAGGTGATCGGGCGTCGCTCGACCGGGGTGTTGTGACGGTGAATGTCGATGCGATTCTTGCTCAGCGTGGCCACCGATCACCATGACATGTTGCGGCGCGACTCGGCCCGCGAGTTGCTGGCCTGCGGGGTCGCGGTCATGACACTGGCGGCAGGTGCGGCCGCGCTCGGCGATCTCGGCAGCCGCTTCGTGGCGACCGCGCTGCTGCTGTGGACGGGCGCCGCAGCGCTGGTGTGGCGCGGTGTGCCGTGGCACCGGCCGCACACGCGATTCGGCGCGGCCAACCGCGTCACCCTCGCGCGGCTGTCGCTGGCGCTGGGGTTTGCCGCGCTGCTGGTGGTGCCGGTAGACGGCCGCGTGGACGTGACCTGGGGTGTGGTGGCCGTGGCCACGGTTGCGGCGCTGCTCGATGCGCTCGACGGCGTGCTGGCGCGCCGACACGGCCTCGCCAGCCGCTTCGGCGCCCGCTTCGACATGGAAACCGATGCGCTGCTGATCGCGGTGCTGTCGCTGCTGATCGTGCATTTCGACCAGGCCGGGCCCTGGGTGCTGCTGGCCGGCGGGCTGCGCTACGCCTTCGTGGCCGCGGCGTGGCACTGGCACTGGCTGTCGCGGCCGCTGCTGCCGAGTCGGCGACGCCAGGCGGTGTGCGTGGCGCAGACCGTCACCCTGATCGGCGCGCTGGTGCCGGTGGTCAGCGTGCCGTGGTCGGGCGCGATCGCGGGGACGGGGTTGGCGGCGCTGATCGCGTCGTTCGCGATCGACACGGTGTGGCTGTATCGCGCGCGGCAGCGGCCGATGGCGGCGGCCGGATGAGCCGCCCACCCACCCTGCCGGTCGACGGCGGGGCGCGATCTCACGACCCCGCCGCACCGCGCTCGTGGGCGCGCTGGTGCTGGCTCGCGCTGCCCTCGTTCGCGCTGCTGAATGCGCTGCTGACGCTCGAAAGCCGCGGGCCGGGCCAGTGGCTGCTACCCGGCCCCCGGCTGTCGTTCGAGCTGTGCCTGGCGCTGCTCGCGTTGACGGCGTGGATCGCCTGGCGTGGCCGCGTCGGACCGGCGCTGCTCAACGCGCTGGCAGCGCTCGTCACCTTCTGGACCGTGGCGCGAATCGTCGATGTGATGGTGCCAGCGCTGTTCGGCCGGCCGGTCAACCTGTACTGGGACGGGCGGCACGGCTGGGAGCTGCTGCGGCTGGCGGGCGCCGACCTGCCGACGTGGCAGCTCGCGCTGATCGGCGGCGTGGCTGTGGTGTTGTTGCTGGGCGCGCTGTGGGCCATTCATGCAGCCGCGCGCTGGGCCATCGCGCGGCTGGCGCAGGCGCTGGCGTGGCCGCGCACGCAACCGGCGGTGTGGCTGATCGGCGCCGGGCTGATCGCCAGCTTCGCGGCCTATCCGCACGTCGGGCGCGACTCGCGCTGGTTCTTCTCGCTGCCGGTCGCCCCGAGCCTGACGCGACAGCTCGCGATGCTGCCAAACCTGCTGTCGCCGCAGCGCGCCGCGTCGCGGCTGACCGCCAGCCCGCGCTTCGATGGTGATCTGGCGCGCCTGCGCGGCGCCGATGTGCTGCTGATCTTTGCCGAGTCTTACGGCGTGACCACGCTCGACGATCCGCAGCACGCGGCTGCGCTGGTCGAAGCGCGTCGAACCCTGCAGCAGGCGCTGCGCGACAGCGGCCGCGAGGTGGTGTCGGCCCGGGTGCGCTCGCCCACTTTCGGCGGCGGCTCGTGGCTGGCGCATGCGGCCCTGCTGGCCGGCGTAGACACCCACGACCCCGGCGACTATGAAACGCTGCTGACCATGCAGCGCCCCACGCTGGTCAGCCACTTCAAGCGCCACGGTTGGCGCACCGTCGCCTGGATGCCCGGCTTGCAGCGCCCCTGGCCCGAAGGCGGCTTCTACGGCTTCGACCGAGTGGCAGGCGCCGACGCGATCGGCTACCGGGGCGCGGCCTTCGGCTACTGGCGCATCCCGGATCAGGCCTCGATGGCGCTGTTGCAGGCGCAGGAACTTTCGCCCCGCACGCCCATCGCCGCGCCCGCTTCGGTGCGGGCGTCCGCGGCCGCCCACCGCCCGCGCTTCATCGTGTTCCCGACCGTCGGCAGCCACGCCCCTTTCCGCCCGATCGCGCCCTACGTCGCCGACTGGGACCGCCTGCTGCGCACCGATGCCTACAGCGCCGCCCAGGTGAGCCAGGCCCTGGCCGAACCGGTGTCGTGGCTGGCGCCGCAGCCCGCCTATCTGCACGCCATCGCGCACACCCACCGGTGGCTGGCGGCCTACCTGCGCGATCGCGCGCCGGCCGGGCTGCTGACCATCGTCATTGGCGACCACCAGCCGCTGGCCGGCGTCAGTGGCCGGATGGCATCGTGGGAGGTGCCGGTGCACGTCATCGGCGGCGACCGCGCGCTGCTGCAGCGTTTCGTCGCCGCAGGATTCACGCCCGGGTTGACGCCGACTGCACCCGCCGTCAGCGACATGCACGCGCTGACCCCCATTCTGCTGGGCGCCTTCGACAGCGGCCCCCCGACGCGCGAGGCCGCTCTGCACGCTGGACAACCTCAAGCCTTGCGGGAAAAGAACCCCGTCCCGGCCTCGCTTTGACGGGGCATGTTCGCTAATAATTAGCGCACCAAGTCAATTGGTGGGTCCGGTCTCCGGTGCGCTGCGCGCTGCAGATCAGCGGGCCCTTCCTCAAATCCACTGGAGACATTCAACATGGCCATCAAGCAAGGCGATCGCGTACCAAGCGGCAGCTTCAAACAACTCTCCGCCACCGGCGTTTCCGATGTGTCGACCGACTCGCTGCTCAAGGGCAAGAAGGTCGCGCTGTTCGGTTTGCCGGGCGCCTACACGCCGGTCTGCTCAGCCAGCCACCTGCCCGGCTTCATCGACAACGCCGCCAAGCTGCGTGCCGCCGGTTTCGACACCATCGCCTGCATCTCGGTCAACGACCCGTTCGTGATGGACGCCTGGGGCAAAGCCACCGGCGCCGACGACAAGGTCATGATGCTGGCCGATGCGGACGGCTCGTTCACCAAGGCGATAGGCCTGGTGATCGACCTGCCGAGCTTCGGCTTGTCGGGCCGCTCGGAGCGCTACTCGATGGTCGTCGAAGACGGCGTCGTGACGAAGCTCGAAGTCGAAAAAAGCGTGCTCGACCACGACGGCACCAGCGCCGTTTGCATGCTGCGCGGCTGAGCCAGCGCCGCCTCGATTCAAAAGCCCGCTTCGGCGGGCTTTTTGCTGGGCGATCGGTTCTCTCGGACATGCGGACGGGAATCAGGGCGAACCCGAATTCATGGTGCTTTCCCGGATGCCGCATCTGCGTAACCGCAGGTTCAATACATCTGACGAGTCGATGGGTCGCCGCGACCGAGTCTCGTCGACCGGATCCGGTGACCGACCGGGCTACATCACCAGAATTCCCAAGGATCAAACATGACTTTCATCACCTCATCCGACGCCAAAGAACTTTTCTGGAGCGAGCTCGGTGTCGCCGACAAGTTCAAGCCCCAGCACGCAAAGTTTCTGAAGTTCCTCGAAAGCCACGACACCGTGACTTACGAAGCCGCGATGCAACAACTCGACGGCTTGATCGGTGAGCTGACACCCACCGACAACCAGCCGCGACGCATGCTGATGTCCCAGCCCGGCGCACGTTAGAGGCACGAGCGAGCGGGCATCGCTTCGACTCGAAAGCCCGCTTCGGCGGGCTTTTTGTTGGGCGGCCCAAAGCAGCGGGAATCCCGAGATGCGCCAAGTTCTCAAGGCGTCGATGCCCAGGGCCGTGCCGATCGCCGGCGAGCCGATGCCAGGATTGCGCTCGAGTTGCGTCACCGATGTCTGGGCTGCATCGCGCAAGCGGCGAGCCGCACACGCAAGGCGCCTCACCCCTGCAGCCCCAGCGCACCGAGCACTGCATCGATGTCCAGTCGATCGGCCACCCGCGCGGCTGTCACCGGCACCAGGTAATCCACCACGCCGAGCAGCGGCGCCGCGTGGCGCTGTTGCAGCGCGCGGGTCAGCGTGTCGATGTTGTCTTGCGCGTGGGTCATGTTCGGCTCGATGCGGTTGGCGATCCAGCCGACCAGGCGCAGCCCGCGCGCGCTGACGGCCTGGGCGGTCAGCAGCGTGTGGTTGATGCAGCCCAGCCGCAGGCCGACCACCAGGACCACCGGCAGATCCAGCGCACTCGCCAGGTCGTCGGCGCCCCAGTCGCCCGCGCCCGATCGGTCACCGACGCCCTCGGCCTCGACCAGCGGCACACAAAATCCGCCGACACCTTCGACCACCAGCGCATCGCAGCGCCGCATCAATTGGTGGGCACCGGCGATCAGCAGCTGCGGCGCGATGCGCCCGCCTTCGAGCCGCGCCGCCACGTGCGGCGCGCAGGCTTCTTCGAGCAGGCACGGACACACCTCGCTGCGCGTCAGCTCGATGTTGCTGGCCGCGTGCAGCGATTCGACATCGTCGTTGTGCCAGTGGCCGCCCGGCTCGCCGGTCGCGGCCCGCCACACCGCTCCGGCCGCCACCGGCTTGTAGCCGGCGACGCGCAGACTGCGGCGGCCGAGCGCATGCAGCAAGCCCGCGCTGATCGCCGTCTTGCCGACTTCGGTGTCGGTGCCGGTGACGAAGCAGCCGCGCAACGGCAGATCGCCGCCCGACACGGACAGCGCCAGCGGGCGCTCGTCCGGCACCCACAGCACCCCGGCTTCGGTCGCGTGCCAACGGCTCGATCGGTGGCCACCCGTCATGTCGCGCCCTCCCCTGCCTTGGCCGTTCTCGCGGCGGTGGCCAACCCCGACAACAACTGCTCGACATCGTCGTGGCTGTGCGCCGCGCTCAGCGTGATGCGCAAGCGCGCGCTGCCCGACGGCACGGTCGGCGGCCGGATCGCGGGCACCCACAGGCCCTGCGATTCGAGCGCGGCAGCCACCGCCAGCGCGTCGCTGCTCGCACCGACGATCAGCGGCTGAATGGCGGTGTGCGATTCGGCCAGTCGCCAACCCCGCCGGTTCAAGCCCTCGTTCAAAGCCGCGGGCACACCGTGGCGAAGCGCGCTGATGAGGTCGCGCAGGTGCTGCCGGCGCTGCTGGCCTTCGTCGCTGCGGATCCATCGCAGGCTCGCGCTCACCGCATGCGCCGCAGCTGGTGGCGACGCGGTCGTGTAGATGTAGGCCCGCGCGCTTTGCACCAGCCAGTCGATGACGGTGCGATGCGCCGCGACGAACGCCCCGGCCACGCCGACCGCCTTGCCGAGCGTGCCCATGCAGATCAGCCGCTCGCTGCACAGCCCGAAATGCGACAGCACGCCGCGCCCCTGTTCGCCCAACACGCCGAAGCCGTGCGCATCGTCGACGACCATGTAGGCATCGTGGCGCTCGGCCAGCACCAGCAGTTCGGGCAGCCGCGCCAGATCGCCATCCATGCTGAAAACGCCGTCGGTCACGATCAGCTTGCGCGGCGTGCTGCACGACGCCAGCCGCCGCTCCAGGCCCGCCAAGTCGCTGTGCGGATAGGTGTGCACCGCCGCCTTGGCCAGCCGCGCGCCGTCGATCAGCGAGGCGTGGTTGAGCAAGTCGGCGTAGATCGTCGTCTCGGCATCGCCGAGCGCGGTCAGCAGCGCGATGTTGGCCATGTAGCCGGTGCAAAAAGTCAGCGCGCGCGCCTCGGGCAGGTGCGGCGACAGCATCTCGGCCAACTCGTCTTCGAGCAGCGCGTGCGCCCGCGAGTGGCCGCTGATCAGGTGCGACGCGCCGCTGCCGGCGCCGTAGAGCCGCGCGCCTTCGGCCAGCGCCTCGATCAGCAGAGCGTGGTTGGCCAGACCCAGGTAGTCGTTGCTGCAGAAGCCGAGCATCTCGCGCGTTGTTGCGCCGTGCGTGCTGACCGTCTGGCGCGGCGCGCAGGAGGTCTCAGCGACGCGGCGGTGCCTGCGCAGCGATTGCGATTCGCGCTCGGCGAGCAGCCGTTCGAGGTGCTTCAGCATCGCGATGGTCGATCTCTCAGATGCACGCGTTCAGCGTGGCGACCGTGCGCTCGGCGAGGTACGCCGCGTGCTGTTGGTTCAACAGGTACGGCGGCATCAGGTACACGGTGCGGCCGATCGGACGGATCAGCAGGCCCTGCGCGCGGCCGGCCAGATGGAAGCGTTCGGCGAAGCGCTCACCGGCGTGCGATTCGCGCACGTCGAAGGCCCAGATCATGCCGCGCTGGCGGACGTGTTCGATGCGCGCATCGCCGTCGAGCCGTTGGGCCAGCGCGGCGGTCAGCAACGCACCGGACTCGCGGTTGCGCTGCAGCACCGGCTCGTCGTCGAAGCGGTCGAGCACCGCCAGCGCGGCGCGGCAGGCCAGCGGGTTGCCGGTGTACGAATGCGAATGCAGGAAGCCGCGCGCGGTCTCGTCGTCGAGGAAGCTGTCGTAGATCGCGTCCGATGCCAGCACCAGGGAAAGCGGCAGGTAGCCGCCGCTGATGCCCTTCGACAGGCACAGCAGGTCGGGCCAGATCGGCGTTTCACCGCCCGCCCCTCGCCGCGCCTGCTCGAACGCGAAGAAAGTTCCGCTGCGCCCGCAGCCGACCGCGATCTCGTCCGCGATCAAGTGCACCTCGTACCGATCGCACAGCGCGCGCACCTCGCGCAGGTACGCCGGGTCGTGCATCGCCATGCCGGCGGCGCACTGCACCAGCGGCTCGATGATCACGGCGGCGATGTGCTCGGCGCGCGACTCGAACAGCGCCGCCAATTCCGCCGCCGCCCGCCGCGCCACGTCGACCGCCGACTCGCCCGGCGCGGCCTGCCGCGCGTCGGGCGCCATCACCACGTGCGAGCGCATCAGCAGCGGGTCGTAGGCGTCGCGGAACACCGCCACATCCGTGACCGCCAGCGCGCCGATGGTTTCGCCGTGGTAGCCGTGACGCAGGCAGACGAATTCGCGTCGGCTGCTCTTCCCCAGATTTTTCCAACTGTGAAAACTCATCTTCAGCGCAATCTCGACCGCCGACGCGCCGTCGCTGGCGAAGAAGGTGTGGCCCAGCGCATGCCCGGTGCGCGCCGACAGCCGCTCGGCCAGCTCGACCGCCGGGGCATGCGTGCAGCCGGCCAGCATCACGTGTTCCAGCGTGTCGAGCTGGTCTTTGAGTGCCGCATTGATGCGCGCGTCGGCGTGGCCGAACAGGTTGACCCACCACGAGCTGGTGGCGTCGAAGTAGCGCGTGCCTTCGAAGTCTTCGAGCCACGGCCCGAAAGCCTTTGCAATCGCCACCGGCGGCACCTCGCCCAGGCGCTGCATCTGCGTGCACGGGTGCCACACGCTGGCGATGCTGCGCCGCTGCCAGGCGGCGCTGGCGGACAGCGGGTGCGCGGGTGAAGGGTGGCGGGTGCTGGGCATGTGGGCGCAAGGACGACGGTCGGGCTCGATTATCGAAGCCCGGACGGTTTTGAGTTCACTGGCACGGCGCTGGCGCTGTCATCTGCACGTCAGCAGCCGCGAACTACCATCACTCGCAGTGTCGGCACCGGCGCGTCGCTGAGGCCGCCGCAGCGCGCCCACCCTGTCTGCGGCAACGCTGAAGGACCCGATTGGACAAGCACTACCTGACGCCGTTGTTCGCCCCCGGCTCGATCGTCGTGCTGACCGGCGCCGCCGACGGGTCGGTTCGGCAGACGCCCGCCGCACGCACGCTGCACGCCGCGTTGAAAGCGCAGACCTTCGAGGGCACGCTGACCTTCCTCGACGGCAACGCCAGCGGCACGCTGTCCGATCTGGCGCACGCGCGGGCCGACCTGGCGGTGATCGCGATGCCGACCGACGAGGTGGCTGCGGCGCTGGAGATCGCCGGGCGCATCCGCTGCCGCGCAGCGCTGGTGATTTCCAGCGGGGTCGACGCCGCCACCTCGGCCCGGCTGCACGACCTGGCACAACGCGACGGCATCCACCTGCTCGGCCCCAACGGCCTGGGCTTCCAGCGGCCCGGCCTGCAGCTCAACGCCAGCATCGCCGGGGCCTTGCCCGCCGCCGGTTCGCTGGCGCTGGTGTCGCAATCGGGCGCGCTGACCTCGGCCATCCTCGACTGGGCCGCCTCGAACCGCGTCGGCTTCTCGACCGTGGTTTCGCTGGGGCCGCACCCGGGCGTCGACCTGGCGCAGGTGCTCGACTTCCTGGCCGCCGACGCGCAGACGCACAGCATCGTCGTGTACCTCGAAGGCATCGGCCACGCGCGCCGTTTCATGAGTGCGCTGCGCGCCGCTGCGCACGCCAAGCCGGTGGTGGTGCTGAAGGCCGGCCGCAAGCCGCCCGGCAATGCGGCGGCGCTGACGCATTCGGGCGCGATCGTCGGCAACGACGACGCCTTCGACGCGGCGCTGCGCCGCGCCGGAGCGGTGCGGGTGCGCTCCTTCGTGCAATTGTTCTCGGCCGCCAAGTGCTTGGCCTCGCGCTACGGCGCGGTGGGCCCGCGGCTGGCCATCGTCACCAACGGCGGTGGCCCCGGCGTGATGGCGGCCGACTGGCTCAGCGAGATCGGCCTGCAGCTCGGCCGCC
>JANMTL010000298.1:0-59004 GCA_031390425.1 Rhizobacter sp. | reverse complement strand
TCGCCCTCGCGGCGCTGCCGATGGCGGCGCATCAGCTCGACCTGCAGGTGATTCAGCGGGTCGAGGTACGGGAAGCGGTGCCGGATCGAGCGCGCCAGCGACGGGTTCGACGCCAGCCGAAGCGGGTCGCCGGTGATCAGCGTCAGCGCGTCGTTGGTGAGCGTCCACTCCTCTTGTATCAACCCGAAGATGCGCTTGCCGAGCTTCTTGTCCTCGACCAGCTCGACGTAACGCGCGGCGATGCCCAGGTCGCTCTTGGCGATCACCATGTCGAGGTTGGACAGCAGCGTCTGGAAGAACGGCCACTGTTTGTGCATGCGCTGCAGCAGCGCGAGTCGCTCCTTGCGCGTCGCGGCATCGCGGGTCAGGAAGGTGTCGATCGCCGAGCCGAAACCGCACCAGCCGGGCAGCGCGACCCGGCACTGGCCCCAACTGAAGCCCCACGGAATCGCGCGCAGATCCTCGATCGCGTTGGTGGCCTGGCCGTCCTTGGGGCGAGCCGCCGGACGCGAGCCGATGTTGAGCCCGGCGATCTCGCGGATCGGTGTGGCGCTGAAGAAGTACTCGGTGAAGCCCGGCGTCTCGTAGACCAACTTGCGGTAGGCGGCGTAGCTGGCGTCGCTGATCGCGGCGGCGGCGTCGAGGAAGCGCTGCGGCGCACCCATGCGGCTGGCGCTCTTGCCACCCGTCTTCGCGGCGTGCAGCAGAGTCGCCTCCAGCGTGGCGGCGACCAGCGTTTCGAGGTTGCGCCGACCGATCTCGGGATGCGCGTATTTCGACGCGATCACCTCGCCCTGCTCGGTCAACCGGATCTGGCCGTTCACCGTGCCCGGCGGCTGCGCCAGGATCGCCTGGTAGCTCGGGCCACCGCCACGCCCGACCGTGCCGCCACGTCCGTGGAACAGCCGCAGCGTGATGCCATGGTCGCGGCCGAGGCCGGCGAACAGCTCGACCAGCGCGATCTCGGCGCGATACAGCTCCCAACTGCTGGTGAAGCTGCCACCGTCCTTGTTGCTGTCGCTGTAGCCCAGCATGACGTCTTGCTCGGGCAGGTCACCGAGTTTCGATCGCTTGACCAGTTCGGTGATGCCAGGCAACTCGTAGAACGCCCGCATGATCGGCTCGGCATTGCGCAGGTCGCCGATGGTCTCGAACAGCGGCACGACGATCAGGTCCGCGACGGCTGCGTCATCCAGCGTGCCGCGCAGCAGCCCGGTTTCTTTCATCAGCAGCAGCACCTCGAGCAGGTCGCTGGCTTCTTCAGTGTGCGAAATGATGCAGTGGCGCAGCGCGTCGGGGCCGTAGCGGCGGCGCATCTCGCCCGCCGCCTCGAAGATTGCCAGCTCGCCGAGCGCCACTTCGCTGTAGGCCGCCGCGCGCACCCGCAGCGTCCGGGCGTCGTCGAGCAACTTCAGCAGCAGCGCGCGGCGTGCGGCCTCGTCGAGCGCCGGGTAATCGGGCTCGATCTTGGCCACGCGCATCAGCTCGGCCAGCACCGCTTCGTGCTTGTCCGAGCTCTGGCGCAGGTCGACCGTGGCGAGGTGGAAGCCGAACACCTGCACCGCGCGCATCAGCGGACGCAGCCGCGGCGCGGCGAGTGCCTGCGCATGGTGGGCGTTCAACGACGCTTCGATGATGTGCAGGTCGGCCAGGAACTCGTTCGCCGACAAGTAAGCGTGCTGCGGCGGCACCGCGTGGCGCAGCGCTTCGGTGCCGGTCAGCGCGTGCAGCGTGGCGGCCAGCCGCGCATACATGCCGACCAGCGCGCGGCGGTACGGCTCGTCCTCTCGGTGCGGGTTGCGGTCGGGCGAAGCCTCGGCCAGCGCGCGCATCGACGGTGCGATCGGTGCCAGCGTGGCCGAGATCGACAGCTCGCTGCCGAGTTCATGCACCTCGGTCAGGTAAAAGCGCAGCGCCGTTTCGCTTTGTCTTGCCAGTGCGGTTTGCAAGGTGGCGGCGGTGACGAAGGGGTTGCCGTCGCGGTCGCCGCCGATCCAGTTGCCCATGCGGAAGAAGCTCGCGATCGGGTGGCCGGGCAGCGCGGCTTCGATGTCGCGGTACATGCGGGGGATTTGCCGCAGGAAGGTCGACTGGTAGTAGCTCAGCGCGTTTTCGATCTCGTCGGTCACCGTCAGCTTGGTGTTGCGCAGCATCCGCGTCTGCCAGAGCTGGGTGACGCGGGCGCGAATCAATGCTTCGTTGTCGACGCGCTCTGGCCCGATACGAAGGCCGTCGCGCTGCTCGACCAGTTCGGCGATCGCGCGTTCGGCGTCGAGGATGCTCTTGCGCTGCACTTCGGTCGGATGGGCGGTCAGCACCGGCGAGATGTAGGCGTGATCCAGCGTGCGCACGATGTCGGCGGCGCGGATGTCGGCGGCGGCCAGCCGCTCGAAGGTCAGCGCGAGCGAGCCTTCCTGCAAATCGCCCCGCTGCGCCTGTGCGTCGCGCAGACGCACTTGGTGCCGGTCTTCGGCGATGTTGGCGAGGTGCGAGAAGTAGCTGAAAGCGCGGATCACGCTGACCGTCTGATCGCCCGACAGGTTCTTCAGCAGGCGGTCGAGCGCGCGGCCGGCCTGCGCGTCGCGCTTGAGCCGGTAGCCGACCGACAACTGCCGCACGCGCTCGATCAGCTCGAAGGCAGCCTTGCCCTCTTGCTCGCGGATCACGTCACCGAGGATGCGGCCGAGCAGCCGGATGTCGTCGACCAGCGGGCGGTTGATGTCGGCGGCAGCGGGCAGTTTCTTGGCCATGGTGTTTGGATTTGTTTCCAGGGAGGGGGCGGCAGAGCGCACGCTCCGAAGCTTCGCAAACCGCGCGCCTGCTAGCATTCTGCGATGACTGCACACATCATCATCGCCACCCGCGAAAGTCGACTCGCGCTGTGGCAGGCCGAGCATGTTCGCGACCTGCTGCAAAGTCGTTTCGGCCTCGGCGTCGAGTTGCTCGGCATGACCACGCGCGGCGACGAAATTCTCGACCGAACGCTGTCGAAAGTCGGCGGCAAGGGCCTGTTCGTCAAGGAGCTCGAAACCGCACTTGAAGAAGGCCGTGCGCAGCTCGCGGTCCATTCGCTGAAAGACGTGCCGATGGATCTGCCCGACGGCTTCGAGCTGGCGGCCGTGCTCGAGCGCGAAGACCCTCGCGATGCGTTCGTCTCGAACCACCACGCTTCGCTGGCCGATCTGCCGCACGGCGCGCGGGTCGGCACCTCCAGCCTGCGCCGCGTCGTGCAGTTGCGCGCGCTGCGGCCTGACTTGGTGGTCGAGCCCTTGCGCGGCAACCTCGACACCCGCCTGCGCAAGCTCGACGAAGGTCAGTACCACGCGATCGTGCTGGCGGCGGCGGGCCTGAAACGGCTGGGTATGGCGCAACGCATCCGCATCGAGTTCGAGCCCGAACAAATGTTGCCGTGCGCCGGTCAGGGCGCACTCGGCCTGGAGGTGCGCAGCGACGCCGCCGAATTGCGCGCGCAACTCGCCACGCTCGTGCACACGCCGACTGCGCTCGCGGTGCACGCCGAACGCGCCGTGTCGCGTGCGCTGGGCGGCAGTTGCAGCATGCCGCTGGCCGCGCACGCGGTGTGGATCGACGGCTCGCTGAGCTTGCGCGCCGCGGTCGGGCACCCCGAGAACGCCGATGCCCCGCTGCTGCGGGCGGCCGTCAGCGCGCGAGTGCAGACCGAAGCGCAGGCCCGCGCGCTCGGCGAACAGGCGGCTGCCGCGCTGCGCGATGTCGGCGCTGCGGATTACCTCAGCGCGGTGAGCACCCCCTGAACGATCTGCCCGCCTCGGCCGGCGGTCGCGGCCGCCTCGGGATCTGATCGAATGCGCGTCATCGTGACCCGCCCGGCGGCCCAGGCAGCGCCCTGGGTGCAGGCGCTGCAGCAAAACGGCATCGCTGCGGTCGCCCTGCCGCTGATCCACATCGCAGCTGCAGCCGACAGCGCCGCCGTGATCGACGCGTGGCGTCGCGTCAGCGATGCCCGGCTGGTGATGTTCGTCAGCGCCAACGCGGTGGAACATTTCTTCGCGCTGCGCCCGTGCGGAAGCGCCTGGCCCAGCGGCACGCAGGCGGCATCGCCCGGACCCGGCACCACCCGCGCGCTGCTCGACGCCGGGATCGCGATATCGCAGATCGTCGAGCCGGCAGCAGACAGCGCGCAGTTCGACTCCGAAGCGCTGTGGGAGCGCCTGCGTCAGCAAGACTGGCAAGGCGCGCCGGTGCGCGTGGTGCGCGGCGACGGCGGGCGCGACTGGTTGGCCGACACCTTGCGCGCGCACGGCGCGGCGGTGAGCTTCGTCTCGGCGTACCAGCGCACCGCACCGCTCTGGGGCGCGTCGACGCAAGCGGTGCTCGACGCGGCGTTGGCGCGGCCCGCCGAGCACCTGTGGTTTTTCAGCAGTTCCGAATCGATCGACCACCTGATGGACCACCTGACGAAGACGCAGCGCAACCCACTGCCTTCGGGCGCCCGCGCGCTGGCCACGCACCCGAGGATTGCCCGGCGTGCTGACGCGGCGGGTTTCGCGCCGGTATGGCGGTCGCCGCCTGCGTTGGCCGACGTGGTCGCCTGCATACAATCCGCCGCACCGTGAACGACCACCCCACCGCAGGCGATTCATCAGAGTCGACGCCGCCGATGCCCGTGGCCGACCGGCCTGTCGTGTCGGCTGCAACGACCCGACCGACCGCCGCGTTCGGCGATGCACGCTGGTGGTTCGCCCTGGTGGCGCTGTTGGCGGTGGTGGCCGGCGTCAGCCTGGTGCTCGCCTGGAAAACCCAGCAGCGCGTCAAGTCGGTCGAGCAGCAACTGGTGCGACGGCTCGAAGACAGCCAGTTGCAGTCCAGCGAAGCCCGCATGCTCGCCAAGCAATCGCAAGACACCGTGCTGGCGGCGGCTGCCAAGGTCGCGCTGCTGGAGGCGCGGGTCGCCGAGGTGGCGGTGCAGCGCAGCCAGCTCGAAGACCTGATGCAGTCGCTGTCACGCTCGCGCGACGAGAACCTGCTGGTCGACATCGATACCGGCATCCGCGTCGCGATGCAGCAAACCGCCATCACCGGCAGCGCCGAACCGCTGGTCGCGATGCTCAAGCAGGCCGACGACCGTCTGTCCCGCTACGACCAGCCGCGGCTCGAAGGTGTGCGGCGCGCCATCGCGCGGGATCTCGACCGGGTCAAAGCGGTCGGCGTGACCGACATCCCGACGCTCAGCATCAAGCTCGACGAAGCGGTGCGGCTGATCGACGAGTTGCCGCTGCTGGCGAACGCCGAGCCGCGTCCGGGTGCGGCCAAGGGCAAGCCGGCTGCGTCGGCATTGGCGGCGTCGGCCCCGGCCCCGGTCGCGGCGGCCAGCGCAGCCCGTGCGGTCGGCCGTGCGGCGTCCGCGCTGCAGCCCGCCTGGTGGCAGACCTGGGACGGCAGTTGGACAGCGGTGTCGGAGCGCGTGTGGAGCGAGGCGAAATCGCTGATCCGTGTGACGCGCATCGATCATCCGGAAGCCATGCTGCTGGCGCCGGACAATGCTTTCTTCGTGCGCGAGAACATCAAGCTGCGGCTGCTGAACGCCCGGCTGGCGCTGCTGAGCCGCCAGTTCGATACCGCGCAGAGCGACCTGCAGGTGGTTCAGGCCGCGCTCGACCGCTACTTCGACCGCAGCGCGCGCCGCACCACGCTGGCCAGCGAACTGGTGCGCCAGGTGGCGGCACAGGCGCGCCAGGTGACGGTGCCGAAACCGGACGACACGCTGGTCGCGCTGACCGCCGCGACGGCCGGTCGCTGATCCCGGCGCACCCACCACCGACAACCACAGACAACCGCCGCGATGCGCTCCGTCATCTGGTTCGTGCTGCTGTTCGGCGCTGCGGTCGTGGCTGCTTCGACGCTGGGCGCCAACGACGGCCTGGTCAGCGTCTACGCCGGCACCTGGCGCTTCGATGTGTCGCTTAATTTGTTCGTGCTGCTGCTGGTGGGCGCCTGCTTCGCGCTGGTGTCGCTGATCCATGCCGCAAACAGCCTGATCGGCCTGCCCGGGCGCGCCCGGCTGTGGCGCATCGCGCGCCGCGAACGCAGCGCGCAGTCGGCGCTGCGCGAAGCGCTGGCGCAGTATTTCGCCGGACGCTACAGCCGCGCCAAAGCGGCGGCGCAGCACGCCTTGGCCATTCAGGACGACACGCCCGAGTTGAAGCACGACACCGAGTTCAGCGTGCTCGGCCTGCTGCTGGCCGCCGGCAGCGCCCACCGCTTGCAGGACCGCACGCAACGCGACGAGCACCTGGCGCGCGCCTTCTTGCTCGCGCAAGGCCATGCGGCGGCACGCTCGGCCGAAGAAGGCGCCCGGCTGCTGGCCGCCGAGTGGGCACTCGACGACCGCGACGCGCCGCGCAGCCTGGGCCTGCTCAGCGAGCTGCCGCCCGGCGTGGCACGACGCACCCAGGCGCTGCGCCTGAAACTGCAGGCGGCACGCCTGGGCCTGCAACCGCAAGAGGCGTTGAAAACGGCGCGCCTGCTGGTCAAGCACCAAGGTTTCTCAAAGGCCGCCAGCCAGGGCCTGCTGCGCTCGCTGGCCTTCGAGTGCCTGGACGCGGCCCACGACGTCGATCAACTCAAGCGCATTTGGCAGTCGCTGGACGCCGCCGACCGACGCGACACCTTCGTCGCAGCACGGGCAGCCGTGCGGGCGGCGCAACTCGGCTCGGCCGACGAGGCGCGCAGTTGGTTGCGCCCGGGCTGGGACCGCATCCAGGAAGCCTCCGACGACGAGCGCGCGGCGCTCTCGCACGCGCTGGTGTGCGCGATCGGCGGCATCGGCGTCGACTGGCTGCCGCGCCTCGAATCGGCGCGGCTGGCGTTCCCACGCGACGCGGCGGTGGCGCATGCCGTGGGCACCGCGTTGGCCGAACGACAGCTCTGGGGCAAGGCCCGCCAGTTGCTCGAAACCGCCGCCGCCGACGCCGGTTTGCCGGTGGCCGCCAAGCGCATGGCCTGGCTCACCTTGGCGCGCCTGGCCGAGAACGAAGGCCAGCCCGAACGCGCCGCCGCCAGCTACCGAAGTGCCGCCACAGCCCAGTGAATCGCCGACCCGGGCTGCTATACTCGGGGGCGTTGCGGCTGTAGCTCAGTTGGATAGAGTACTTGGCTACGAACCAAGGGGTCGTGGGTTCAATTCCTGCCAGCCGCACCATATAAATCAACGGGTTAGCTCTCACGAGGGGCTGGCCCGTTTTGCTTTGTGGGCGTCAGTCGTCGGTTTGGATTTCAACCTCGCGCACCGAACCGAAAATCACCATGACTCGCCTGCTGCTTCTGGCATGGATCCTCGGCCCGTTCATCGCCCTCGCCAGCGAGTCGGCTGCCGAACGCATCCCGCTGTGGGGACCCCGCGCACCGATCGGCAACGGCGGCAGCGAAGCGACGCCGGTGGATGCGGTCCTGACCGTGTATCGCCCGGCAACGCCCAACGGCGTTGCGATGGTGATTTGTCCCGGTGGCAGCTATGGCATGCGCACCCGCGGCCCGGAAGGCACCGAGATCGCGAAATGGCTCAACCGCCACGGCATCACCGCAGCCGTACTCGACTACCGGCTGCCGAAGGGGCGCTCGTCGGTTCCGCTGCTGGATGCCGAACAAGCCATCCGCGTCATGCGGTCGCGCGCCAAGTCCTGGGGCGTCGACCCCCAGCGCATCGGCATCATCGGGTTCTCGGCCGGAGGCCACATCGCGGCGAGTGCCGCGACCCTGCACGCGCCCGTTCAGGACGATGCAGCCGATCCGGTCGTGCGCCTGTCCAGCCGCCCGGATTTCGCGGTTCTGATCTATCCGGTGATCTCCATGCAGGACGCCCTGACGCACACAGAGTCGCGCGCCAATCTGCTGGGACCCCGACCCAGCGCGGCGCTGATTCGGCGCTTCTCGATCGAGTTTCAGGTGAACCAGAACACGCCACCCACCTACCTCGCCCACGCGGTGGACGATCGCTTCGTGGTGATCGGCAACAGCCGGTCTTACGTCCAGGCGATGCGCGCTCAGTCGAAACGGGGCACGGTCGAGCTGCTCGAGCTGCCCAGCGGCGACCACGGGCTCAACGGCTACCAGGGGCCGAGCTGGGATGCCTGGCAGGTCGGCAGTTTGAACTGGCTCAAGCGCCTCAAGATTGTTCCCGCGGCCCAAGGAACCCGGGTTCCATGACGCAGCCGGCGTGATCGGTGGCGGCGGCCTTCGACCTCGCGGGCTCAGGCGCCACCTAGATTTCGCGGTGTGTCCTCGGCCTCAACGGACTCGCCAGTCCGCCTCTCCAGCAGCCATCCGACGCCGCACAGCCCGGCAATCAGCAGGGCCGTCCAAAGCGCCCGGTGCACGCCGTCCATCGTCTCGACGTTCCACAGGAACAGTCCGCAGCCGACGGCCGTGGTCAAAAACAGCACGATCGCTGCGCCGCGCGCGGCACCGCTGGTCGATGGGTCGTGGCGCTCGCGTTCGAGCTGGAACGGCGGCTGCGGAAAGTGCTGTGCCACATCGGCGGGGCGCCAGCCGGGCGGCATGAACCAGACCCGCAACTTGTCCTGCCAGCGCTGCGCATGCCAGGCGTCATGCGCCAGCGAAAAGTAAATCTGGGTGATGGCGCGCAGCGGATGGAAGCTGCGCAGCGGCGTGCGCGTCCCGAACACGCAGCGCTCGGTCTCGGCGGCGTAAGTGCCGAACAGGCGGTCCCACAACACGAACACGCTGCCGTAGTTGCGGTCGAGGTAGGCATCGTTGACGGCGTGGTGCACCCGGTGATTCGACGGTGTGGTGACCACGCGGTCCAGCCAACCCAGCTTGCCGATCTGTTCGGTGTGCGCCCAGATCTGGTAGTACTTCACCCCCAGCAGCACGAAGCCGAAGACCAGCGGCGGCACACCGATGAGGGCCAGCGGCAGGTAGAACGGCCAGCCCAGCAGCGCGCTTTGGCTTTCTTGCCGGAGGGCGGTGCACAGGTTCAATTCCTCGCCCTGGTGGTGCACCGCGTGGGCGGCCCAGAAAACCGCAATCTGGTGACCGGCGCGGTGCTGCCAGTACTCGCAGAAATCGACCAGCACCACCGCCAGGGCGATGGCGTACCAGGCAGTCCAGAAAGGCGCTTCGGCTTGATGGCCCAGCGCCACGAAGACCGCTGTGTACAAGCCGATCTGCAACAGCGGCGTGCAGGCCGCCACCAGCTGGCTGATGAGCCCCTGGCTCAAGTTGGCGAGCGTGTCGTTCGTGCGGTAAGCGCGGCGCCCTCGCAAACGACTGACCACCATCTCCAGCGCGACGGCCAGGGCCAGGAAAGGGATGGTCCAGATGACGGCTTGTTCCATGAGCGGGGTGCGCGAGCGCCTCGGTTCAGTCCTTCACGGGGTGCGCGATCGCCTTAAGTCAGTCCTTCACGGCGTCTTACACGCAAATTTTCGCAAGGCCGCGCCAACCGACCCGGGCGGCAGCGGCGTCCATTCTCCCAACGCGTTGTTGGTGTAGACCGCCTCGCCCCACCCGGTGTATTCGGTGTGCCGACTGAACACCAGGTTGCGGCTGCGCTCTTCGACGCAGTCGTACTCGATCTGCTGCTTGGAGGAAAAAAATTCCTTGCCTTCGCTGGTCTTGCGAGGCTGGGTGTAGTTGATCACGCTCCACATGGTGACCCGGCCGGTGCTTCGGGCAACGTTGGTCGGATCGGCCAACACGGTCACCACGCCGTCCCCGCGCACGCGCACCCAACCGGCCCAGGCACTGCATGCCGCACTGCTCAGCATGAGGCCGATCACCCATTTGCGGGCGGTGATCGGGCACAGCAGCGGCAGCATCGAGGCCTCGGCTCAGGCCATCGTGGCCGGGACCAACAGGCGATCCAGTGCATCGCCCAGGCTCTTCACGGTGCGCTCGGGGTTGTGCAGCTTGTCGAGGCCGAACAGGCCGATGCGGAACGACTGGAAATCGGCACCTTCGTCGCACTGCAAGGGCACACCGGCCGCAATCTGCAGGCCCAGGCCCATCCACTTCTTGCCGTTCTGCATTTCGGCGTCTTCGGTGTAGCTGACCACCACACCCGGTGCCTGAAAGCCCGGCGCAGCGACGCTTTTGAAACCGCGCTTGGTGAGCATCGCGCGCACCGCGTCGCCCAGCTTTTGTTGTTCATCGCGCACCTTGTCGAAGCCGTAGTCGCGGGTCTCGAACATCACGTCGCGCACGCGCGCAAGCGCATCGGTCGGCATCGTGGCGTGGTACGCGTGGGCGCCGCCTTCGTACGTCTCCATGATCTGCATCCATTTGCGCAGGTCGCAGGCGTAGCTGGTGCTGGTGGTGCTGTCGATGCGCGTGCGCGCCAGCTCGCTCATCACGACGAAGGCGCAGCAGGGTGAGCCGCTCCAGCCCTTTTGCGGCGCGCTGACCAGCACGTCGACACCGGTGGCGGCCATGTCGACCCAGATCGTGCCCGAGGCAATGCAGTCCAGCACGAACAGGCCGCCGACCGAGTGCACCGCATCGGCCACGGCACGCAGGTAGTCGTCGGGCAGGATCATGCCGGCCGAGGTCTCGACGTGCGGCGCGAAGACCACATCGGGGCGCACTTCCTTGATGGTGGCCACCACTTCGTCGATCGGCACCGGCGCGAACGGGGCCTGCTTGCCGGGGCCGGTGCGGCGTGCCTTGAGCACCGTCGATTGCGCGGGGATGTTGCCCATCTCGAAGATCTGCGTCCAGCGGTAGCTGAACCACCCGTTGCGGATCACCAGCGCCTTGCGGCCGGTGGCGAACTGGCGCGCCACCGCTTCCATGCCGTAGGTGCCGCTGCCCGGCACGACCACGGCGGACTTCGCGCGGTAGACCTCTTTCAGCGTGGCGGAGATGTCTTTCATCACCTGCTGAAAGCGCTTCGACATGTGGTTGATAGCGCGGTCGGTGTAGACCACCGAGTATTCGAGCAGGCCGTCGGGATCGACGTCGGGTAACAGGCCAGGCATGGTGGGCTCCGGTGAAATGAAAGAGATCCGGCGGTCACACGGCGGCGGGCGCGTGCCTCGAATCGGGGCAGGCTCCGCAGGCATCGCGCCGGGCTGGAGGGCCATCCGACGCGCCCGTGCAACCATTCTATTTTGACCGCATGCGTTGCCCGGTGCAGCCGGCGGGGTTCCGCGGCCGAGACTCAGCGCACGCGGCTGCGCTATTCAGCGGAATTCCGCCAGCTCCATCTTCACACGACCGCCGGTGACGAAGGTGTACTCACCCGGTTCATCGCGTTCCAGGCGAACCAGCCCCACACCGGGGCAGTACCACTCCTGTGTGGTCAGCGGGATCTCGTGCCAGCCCACCACCGGATCGACAAACAGCTTGATCAGCGCCAGGCCCTTGACACGCAGGCAGCCGTTGAACGTGCCTGCCGCGGTCTCGACCTTCTCGTTCACCGCCTCGATGACGTAGTTCATCGGAATGCTCGGGTGCTTGTAACGAACCTCGCGCGGGAAATCCTGCTTGTGCTCCAGCAAGTAGGCGGTGGTCGGGGACTGCCACTGGGTGCCCACCGCATACGGCCGCTTCAACACGTAGCGGCGTGCTTCGTCGAGTTTCGGCGCGTCTTCGATATCGCTCTTGCTGGCGATGCGATAGACGCCGCTGCCGTCGCTGCGCAGCCAGTAGTTGGCGCCGCTGTCGCTGCGCCGCAGCCAGGTCGGCTGGCCGTCGAGGTCGGCGCGGCCGAGAGTGCTCAGCTTCAGCACTTCGCGGACGGTGTTTTTCTCGAACTCGGTGGCGACCTGGTAGGTCCACTGGTGGCCCTTGTCGAGCGGGAACAGCGAGGTGTCGCCGCCCGGCCCACCGCAGCCGGCCAGCAACGCCACACCCAGGCACGCCAGCAGCCGCGGCGCACGCCTTTTCATCGCCGTGGAGACCGTACTCATTTCTCGGGCAACTGTGGCACCGGCAGGTCGCGGATCTTGACCACCTGCTTGTCATTTCCCGGCCGCAGCCACGAGGCGCCGCCCGGGCCCACCTTGGACTCGGTGGTGCCCATCTGGCTGACGCCCTGGCGGACCTTTTTCATGCCCTCGTTGAGCATCGAATGCACGTCCTTCGCATACGGCAGGCGGAAAGCGCGCGGCTGCGCGGCCGGCTTGCCGTCTTCGATCGCGTTGACCCACACATACAAGGCGCCGTTCGTCTTGGCATTCGGCTCTTCAATCACGGCGGCCAGCAACACGAACCGCTCGGGCATCGCGTCGCTGCTCGGCCAGCCCGACAGTTGGTGCACCAGGTTGTCGGCGTAAAAATAGAACACGGTCACGCCAACCACCAACAGGCCCTTGAGCCAGGCCGGCCAGCGCGACCACAACAGCGCCAGCACGCACAGCAGCGCCAAGGCGGAAAAACTCAGGATCAACGCAAGGTTCATGGGGTGCTCACCAGTTTCTTCGGCAGGGTGTTGACGTTGGTGACCTGCCCGTCGGGCAGCACCGTGAAACGCACGGCGGTAGCCTCGTCGCCTTTGCGGGCCAGCGGAACCTGTCCGTAGTACACGACTTCAGCGCGCGGGTTGACCTTGATCACACTGACGGTGGCCTCGACGGGCTCGCCGTTCTTGGTTTCGTAGTACTGCAAGTTGACGGTGAACTCGCCCGGCTCGATACCGCGGATGGTCACCACCTCCTGGTTCAGAGGGTTCACGATCTCCTTGCCGTTGACCAAGATGACATCGCCGGCCAACCCGCGATCGTCGCGGTCCAGGTGCATCAGCCCGGCCTCGCGGGCGCGGTACCAGATGAGTTCACCGGCCGGGTCCTGCACCCAGGTGTCGATGTCGTTCGGGTTGCGGTCGGGCCAACTGATGTTGATGATGTATTCGGCCTTCGACGGGATGTCGCCCGCCTTCAGCGCCTTCGGGTTCATCGCAAGCAGCGCGATGATGAAGCAGAAGACGAACGCAATCAGCATGTTGAACAACATGTCGTAGAACGGATCGACCTCCGCTTCACGCGAGAGTCGGGCCGACGGCGGCTTGCGCATCGTTCAGTCGGCGCCGAGGCGCCTCAAGACGGCCGAGCGTCCCGTTGGGGACCCCCAGTGCAGCGACGTGGCGGCGGTCATGTCAACCCGCAGGGCGCGCCGCCAGCGCATCCAGGCCGATGCGTTGACAGTCCGCCACCAGCGCGTCCGCATAGCGATCGAGCCGGGTCAGTTGCAAGCCGAGCACGATGTTGCCGATCAGCCCGACCATCGTGGTCAGCAGCGCGACGCCGAGGCCGGTGGTCAGACTGCGCAGCAGTTCCTGCGACTGATTCGGGTCGAAGCTGGTGGTCTGACCGATCTGCAGCGCCAGGATCGAAAAGCCGATCACCTTGCCCAGCAGCCCCAACTTCAACTGGATGCCGTTGACCCACCACGCGGTGCTGTGCGGCCCGTGGGTCTTGTCGAGCAGCACATCGAGCGGCGCGCCGCTGTCGCGTGCAGCGCCCGCGAAAGCGGCCCAATAGGCTGCGGCCCAGCAACTGTCGGCAGGCGCCCGGCCCGGCCCGGCAAGCTGCGCCAATTGCATCGCCTGGCGCTGCTGTTGCAGCACCCGGCTGCGCGCGCCGCACCACAGTGTGGCCGCGGCAAACACCACCATGATGATCAACGTGATGCCGGTCGGATCGGCCTGCAGCAGCAGCGCGAACACACCGCGCACCCCAAGCAACCAGCTCGCGAAGAGCAGCAATCCAGCCAGCGCCATCCATTCGAACCACAGCGGCTCGGACAGTGCCTCGCGGTGTGCGCCAGCGGGCCCGCTGGCGGCCTGCCGACGGCCGCCGAGTCCTGAAAACCATCCCTGCAGTGTCGATTTCATGGCGAGCAACTCTGGTGGACGCGGGCAGTCACCACCAGCGAGTCCGGAGTGCGGTGGAGAGAGGCCGGGCAGCGGCGGCGCGGCGGTGTGGAGATCAACACAGGGACAGAGAAAAGTGGCGCCATCGACGCGTTGAGAATGGGACTGGCGGTCAACGCGGCGGCAGCGGCCACGAGTTCATGCAAACCCCCTTCAGCGCAACATCCATGCGACTCCACCGGATTTCCACCTTGAGAATCGCCACCGTCACGCTGGCTTGGTGGATTGCTGCGGTCTGCGCTGCGTCCGCCGATGCGGGATGTCGAGTATCGCCGGACAGCGGAGCTGGCCCCGCCCTCGCACTCGAAGCGGTGGCCTCCGACGTGTGGCGCGTGCCGGTCGCAAGCGAAGAGTCGACCCCTGCCAATGGCGGCTGGGTCACCCAGCCGGTGCTGGTGCGCGACGGTCGGCGGCTGTGGCTGGTCGGCAGCGGGCCCACGCCCGCGCAAGGCCAGCGGCTGCGCTGCTTGATCGAGCGGCGCCTGCATCGCCGCGTGACCGACATCGTCAACACCCGCGCTCACCCCGAACTCGCATTGGCCAATGCGGCCTTCACCGGTGCCCGCATCTGGGCGCTGACCGACGTGGCGAGTGCGATGCGTGCGCGCTGCCCGCAGTGCCTCGCGGGTTTGCAGCAACGCATCGGCCCTGCCGAGGGCCGCGCCCGCGACGACAGCCTGCGCGGCGCGCCGATCCGCGTGCCGAA
This sequence comes from Rhizobacter sp., assembly GCA_031390425.1. Lineage (GTDB taxonomy): Bacteria > Pseudomonadota > Gammaproteobacteria > Burkholderiales > Burkholderiaceae_C > PBB1. The sequence goes on along the minus strand of JANMTL010000298.1, from coordinate 44,428 downwards.
CCATCGCCATCGCCTCGGCGGCGGCGCAGCAGTGGGCGCCTCGGACGGCCACGCCGGACCGTTTCGCTGGTGGGCGTTCGAGCTGGCGCCCGGGCAGCGCACGCTGGTGCTGCAGCACCGGCGCAGCGGCTGGATCGTGGCGCAGGGGCTGCTGTGGGCCGGCGGCGTGCCGAACCTGCGCGAGACCGCGCTCGAGCCGCTGATGGACAGCCTGCGGCACTTGCGTGCCCTCGCCCGGTCCGCTGACAGCAGCGCCACGACAGACCGCGGCGGCATCGTCGGTGAACAGGGCGGGACTGGCGACGCCACCGACATCGATCGCCACCTCGACTACCTGAGCCAACTCAAGCGATCGACGCAGCAGGCCCTCGACCAGGGAGAGGTCGAAGGCGCGTCGCCGATCGAGTTGCCCGCCTTCGCGGGCGCTCCGGGCTATGCGGCTTACCACGCGCTGAACCGGCAACGGGTGTGGCGGGAGCTGGAACAGGCGCTGTTCAAGTAGGTCATGGCTGGTACCAGCGCAGCTTGCGGTAGATGGTGTTGCGACTGATGCCGAGGCGTTTGGCGGCCTCGGAAATGTTGCCTCGCGCCGCATCGAGCGCGCTGCGGATCATCTCGATTTCACCTTCTTCGAGCGTCTTGGCCGGTCGCGCCAGCGGCGCGGTCACGCACACAGGCACGGGCGGGGCGGCCTCGCCTTCGCCAGCTACCAGCACCTCGCCGATCGGCGGGGCGATGCGCTCGGCGGCCGCCACGATGGCGCGGAACGGCTGCGGCAACACGGCTTCGCGGGCCGCTGTCAGGGCGGCGCCGAGCTGTGCGGTCGAAGCGACCGGGCGGGTCGGCGCGGCACGCTGAACGTCTTCGAGAAAGTCTTCGGACAGATGGCTTTCGTCGATCAACGCATCGCTGCCGGCCATCACCGCCGCGGTGCGCAGCACGTTGACCAACTGGCGCACATTGCCCGGCCACGCACAGCGCCTGAACAGGGTCATCACCGCTGCGCTGACCTGCGGCGGACGCTCCGGCACTTCGGCGCTGAGGATGCGCTCGATGAGCGCCGCGAGATCGCTGCGTTCGCACAGCGCCGGCAGGCGCACCACCAGGCCGTTGAGGCGGTAGTACAGGTCTTCGCGAAACTGGTGACGCTCGATCATTTCGCGCAGATCGCAGTGGGTGGCGGCGATCACGGCGATGTCGACCGCGACCGATTTCTGGCCGCCCAGCGGGGTGACGCAGCGTTCTTGCAGCACGCGCAGCAGGCGCGCCTGCAGGGCCATCGGCATGTCGCCGATTTCGTCGAGAAACAAGGTGCCGCCATCGGCCTGCGCGATCAAGCCGGTCGAGCCCTTGCGGCGCGCTCCGGTGAACGCACCCTCTTCGTGTCCGAACAGTTCGGACTCGATCAGCGACTCCGGGATCGACGCGCAGTTGACTGCAACGAAAGGCTGCCGGGCGCGCTGCGAGTCGTGGTGCGCGGCCCGTGCCAGCACCTCCTTGCCGGTGCCGGTCGCTCCGAGGATCAGCAGCGGAATGTCGCGGTTCAACACCCGCCGAACCTTCTCGACCGCGGCCGCGACGCGCGCATCGCCGGTTTCGAGCTGAGTCAGTCCACCGCCCGTCGGCTTGCGCTGCGCGGTGCGAGGGCTGGCGATGTGCAGGGTCGGCGGCTCCAGCACGTGGTCCAAACCGCGCAGCCGGGTCGCCGGCTCGATGACATCGCCGGCATCTTCGGCACCGGTTGCATCGATCCAGGTCACCGAGCCGCTGATTACCACGCGCGGCGGCCACACGAAGCGCGCGCTGACGAAGAACGGGCTGCCGCACGGCGCGTTCAGTTGCATCGGTGCCGCCAGCGGCGAGCGGAAATGATCGAACACCGAGGCCGAGGTCGTGCCGAACAGACTGGTCAGGCTGTGCATGCGCAGCGACGCGCCGCTTTGGCCGAGCAGCTCCAGCGCGCTGCGGTTGGCGCCGAGGATCTTGCCGTCGGCGCCGACCACCACCACCCCTTCGACCAGCGTGCCGAGGTAGGACACGCTGCGGTGGAAATGCAGCCGCAGACGGTGGCTGTATTCGTCGTGCAGCCACTGGTTCTCGATCATCCGCGCCGACATGCGCACCAGCCCCATCGTGTGGCGGTGGTAGGTGCGCTGGTCGCCGCTCACGTCCAGCACGCCCAGCATGTTGCCGCGCGGGTCGAAGATCGGCGTCGCCGAACAGGTGAGGAAACTGTGGGCGTGCATGAAGTGCTCGCCCGCATGCACGACCGTCGGTGCCTCGGCGAACAGCGCGGTGCCGATCGCGTTGGTGCCCTTCGAGTGCTCGGCCCAGTTGGCGCCCGGCGCCAGCGCGATCTTGTCGGCGCGTTCGAGAAAGTCGTCGTCGCCCACCGAATGCAGGATCGTGCCCTGCGCGTCGGTCAGAAGGATCATGCTGTGGCTGTCGATGATCTGCTCGAACAGCATTTCCATCACCGGCGCAGCATGCGTCGACAGGCGCTGGTTGCGTTCGCGGGCGACGTTCAGATCACCGCGCATCAGCGGCTCGTAGTCGGGACGCTCGATGCGCGACAGGCCGAGCGCAGCGCAGCGCTGATGGGACTCTTCGATTTGCGCCACATGGGCGCGCAATGCAGACGACTGGACGCCCGCAGCGGCGGCGGACGCCAGGCTGACGACCGCAGGCTTGATGCCTCGGTGAGACGCTGCCATGGTTCAACTCCTCAATGACGCCGATACTTGATGAGTGGACGCAGGCTGTCCATCGGCGCATGCCCGGGGTGGCGCCGCGCACAGGAGGGACTTCGTAGCGCTCGCAAACACCTGCAGAATCACCGATCGACGATGCAACGAACGGCTCGCGCCGGGTATCGAAGCGACACCTCAGACGCCTCACACCGGGCATGGCACATCGTTTGCGCGCCACCCGGGCCATTGTTCCTTCAGGAGACTCGATGATGTTGGACCCCAGAAACCTCGCTGCGGCGGCTGTTGCGAAACAGATCAAATCCGACCCGATGTGCCATACCGCGACACGCGCCGCCCGCCGAACCCGCCTCGCGCTGGCGGCGCTGTGCCTGCTGGGCAGCGGCGCTGCGTGGGCGCACGGCGATGTCACGCCGCAGTCGGTGGACACCAAAGCGCTGCCGTCGCTGGGCGACGAGTGGCGCGCCGAGAACCCGTACCGCGGCAACGCCGAGGCGGTGAAGATCGGCACCTCGGCCTACACCCAGAATTGCGCGCGCTGCCACGGCCTGCAGGCCATCTCCGGTGGCATCGCACCCGATCTGCGCAAGATGGACAACGATTGCGTTTCCTTGAAGGACAGCATGAAGAAAGCCGGCTGCGTCAAGGAGGTCGACGCTTATTACCTGGGCAGCGTGCGCAACGGCAAGGTCCGCAACGGTGCGGTGTACATGCCGAAATTCGAGGGCGTGATGAACCAGGAGGCGATGTGGTCGATCAAGTCCTACCTCGAAACCGTCCGTGAGCGCCCGCTGTGAGCGCGCGCCCGGTCCGTCTGATGCCGGCGGCGGAGTGGACCCGGCGCCGCTGCCTGCAGGGCCTGGTCGGAGCGGGCGCGGCGGCGTTGCTCCCGGTACACGCCGAGGACGAGCCCGATCCGCTGGACAAGATCCGCAAGCGCGGGTCGCTGGTGGTCGGTTTGTACAAAGACATGCCGCCGTTCCATGTTGCAGGCGCCGGCATCGATGTCGACCTGGCACAGGCGCTGGCCGATGCGCTCGGCCTCAAGCTCAGCGTGCTGCCCTTTCCGGCCGGCGAGAACATGGAAGACGACCTGCGCAACATGGTCTGGAAAGGTCACTACCTCGGCTACGGACCGGCCGACGTGCTGATGCATGTGCCGGTCAACAAGGCGCTGATGGACGGCACCCCGCAGGTCGAGATTTTTGCGCCGTACTACCGCGAGCGGCTGGCGATGGCTCGCAACCTTGAGAAGGTGCCGGTGCTCGATGCGATGTCGCGCATCGCCGGGTTGCCGGTGGCGGTACCCGGTCAATCGCTGTCCGGCTGGTTGCTGCTGGGGGCCGAAAGCGGGGCGTACCGCGAGCAGATGCAGACGCGCTGGGCCGATGGCGCCGAAGCCACACAGGCCTTGATGCGCGGTGATGTGCCGCTGTCCGCCGGCATGGTGTCCGAACTCGAATCGGTCGTCCGCGGCGATCCCCGCTATGCGATCGGGCCGATGCCCCTGCCGCGTGCCCCGCGCGATGGGTGGGTGGTCGGCATGGCGGTCAAGAAGAACTCGACCGGGTTGGCGAAGTTGCTGCAAGGGGCGGTCAACGACCTGGTCGCCAACGGCAAGATGGCGGAGATATTTGCTCGGCACTCGGTGTCGTGGAAACCGGTTTGAGGATGGTTCTGGTCTGGCGGCCGGACGTATCCGTTTGCTGTTTTCGCACTGACTGTCTTGCGTGAGACCGCGACGGGTTTCGGTCCGACAGGCGGGGTTTGCTTTGCTGGGACCGAGTCGGGTTGCTGAGGACTTCTTCTTGCGGAGACCGCGCCGGGTCTCGGCCCGGCGGCCGAGTAACTTTCTTCTGCTGGCACAGAAGAAAGTCACCAAAGAAGAGTGCCTGAACACCAGACATTTGGGTGCCACCCTGCGGCTACACACCTACGGCCGAGGCTCTGGCACGAGAACGGTCACCGGACCACGGCCTCGCTTACCTCGCTAACGCCAATCCGCTTGTTGCCGCTTCGGCACGACCCTGGGGGGTCATCGCGGCGATGACCCGCAGGGTCGAGCCGCAGCGAGCTGGAGCGGCTGAATGTGAGCGAGGAGACCGAGGCGGTAGCTCGGAGGGTGTTCTCGTGCCAGAGCCGTTGAAGGCGGTGTGTCGCCGCAGCGCGATCACCAAATGTCTGGTGTTCGGGGCCTCTTTTTGGTTACTTTTTCTGGCCCCGCAGAAAAAGTGACTCGCCTGCCGGGGCGAGACCCGGCGGGCTGCCAGCACGGCAACTCCCGTAACCCAAGGCGCAGAGCCAACAAACGCCAACCGCATGGCACGCGACATGCATAGCTGACCATCAGGCTGATGGAGATCGCCACCTCGTGACCATCGATGGTGCAAACGCACCCTTGATGGTCACAGCAACGATTTCCCTCAGTCCACAAGACGAACGTCTTGGCCACGGGCCCCCGCCCGAGCCAGGGCGTTTTTTTTTGGCTCGTCCATTTCAACCTACGGAAAATTCACCATGAAAAAGCTCCTTGCCTCCTTGTTCGCCTCCTTCCTGATGGCCGGTTTCATGGCGCCTGCGTCTGCGCAGGCCACCGACGAAACGCTGCTGAAAGAAGTCGGCGAACTGCTCGCTGAAAACCGCGGCATCGCCACCAAGATCGCCACCAAGATGGGCTTTGCAGTCAGCTCGACCGCGCCAGGAACCGGCACGCAAGCCGAGAAGAACAATGCGTTGGCCGTGCGCAATCAGATGCTGTTCAAGCAGATCGCCAGCAAGCTCGGTCTCGTGGTCGAAACCGACGTGTCGACGCTGCCCACGCTGATCGAGCAAACCCACGCCACGCTGCGTGGCAACCGTGCGGTGACCAAGGCCATCCTCGCTTCGATGGGTCTGGACACGCCCGCGCCGATCGCCATGAAAGGCAGCTTGGTCGAACAAAACCGCGACCTGCTGCTGGGCAACCGCGAAGCGATGAAGAAGATCGCTGCTTCGCTCGGCGGTTGACCTCTCGGCGCTTGACCTCTCGGCGCGTGTCGTCGCAGCCGGTGTTCAGCGCGCCAGCAGTTGCCGGCGCGCTCGGATGGCAGCCTGCAATTTGGCCAGCAGCACTTCGGCGCTGACCGGCTTGGTCAGGTAATCATCGCCGCCGGCTTCCACGCCGGCGGCGATGTCACTCTTGCTCGCTTTCGAGCTGAGGAACAGCACCGGGAGCGTGAAGTCCGGATGCAAGGTGCGCCAAGCGCGCACGACGTCGTGGCCCGAGAGGCCCGGCATCAGCACATCGATCAGCAACGCGTCGTAAGTCTCGCGCATCAACAGCAGCAACGCCGCATCGCCCGACTCGGCCAGCGTCACGCGGTAGCCCGCATTCTTGAGCTTGCTCTTCAGCCAGGTGCGCAGATCCTCGTCGTCATCGACCACCAGCACATGGGCCCGCAGCGCTGGCGTTTCGGGCGACTCAGGCGGCAGCGAATTCACTGCGGCCCCCGTCGACGGCGTTGTCCGTTGCGACGCTCATCGAGAGCGCACGAAAGCGCACCCTGAATTCGGAGCCTGCTCCGACTCGACTGGTGCACGCCACCTCGGCACCGATGCCGCTGGCCAGCTGGCGCACGATGGCGAGACCAAGTCCGGTGGACGACTCGCCGTCGGTGGGTCGGGGGCTGAGCTTGGCAAACTTGCGAAACAGCAGCGGCAGTTCGGCCTCCGGGATGCCCGGGCCCTGGTCTCGCACGGTCAACCGCACCGCGTCGTCGGCTGCGTCGGTCAGGACCCACACCGAGCTGCCGGGGCGCGAAAACTTGATGGCGTTCGACAGCAGGTTGTCGGCGATCTGCACCACGGCGGAGCGGTCGCCGACGATGCGCACCGGCACGGCGCCGTCCCAATGCATGGCGATGTGTTTGGCGCGCGCTCGCGTGGCGTTCAACGCCAGCGCTTCGCGCAGGGCACCGGCCAGATCGACGGCACCGTGAGACAGCTGCGATGCACCGACTTCGAGAGCGCTGACGTGCAACAGGTTTTGCACCAGCGTCAGCATGCGCGCAGTGGATGCGTCCAGCCGATCGATCAAACGCGTTCGCTCGCGAGGTTCGGACTCGTCTTTGAGCAAGTCCATCAACGCCACCTGCGATACCAGCGGGCTCTTGAGCTCGTGGGTGCACAGGTTCAAAAACGAGTCGCGCTCGGCGTTCAATTCGATCAGATACCGGTTGGCCTGGCCGAGCTTGTCGTTTTGCTCGGCCAGCGCATGGGCCAGGTGTTCGGCGTGGGTGCGCTGCTCGCGCAATTCAGACGTTCGCTTCAAGACGCGCGACTCGACCGCCTGCTTTTCGGTGGCCAGCAGCGACAGCGACTCGCGCACACGGGCGGCCATCTCGGCCAGGCTGCGCGACACCTGCCCCACCTCATCGCCCTGTGCCAACGCGGTGAAAGCGTTGTGGTTGCCATGCGCCTCGAAATCGCGTGCCGCGTCGCGCAGTTGCAGCAGCGGTCGAGCAGTGGCGCGGGCCACCTTGACCGAAACAAGCACGGCCGCGGTCAGCACGCCGAACATCAGCACCAACGCGGCCATGTCGCGCAGGCTTTCGCGGGTTTGCTGCGCCGACACCGCATCGGCAGACTGGCTGATGCTGGCCGACACCGCGATCACCGAATCAATGGCGCGGGTGGCCTCGGCGATCCATTGCGGCGGGGTCAGCGGGTAAGCGACGGAGGCTCCTTCGACGGCGTGTCGGCTGGCGACGTAGACGCTGCTGCGCACCGCCTCGAACGGACCGAGGAAGCGCTGCTCCATCACGCCGATCGCGTTCACCAGCGACTGCGGCATCTGCGGGTTGGCTTTCAGTTGCCGGATCGCGTCGAGGTTCTCTTCGACCACGCCGCGCCAGCGGTCCAGATTGGCCTGCGTGGCCGACGTGATGGGCCGACCCGAAGCGATTGCGTTGGCCAGCATCGCGCGTTCGCGGCCGGCGAACTCGCTGGCCAGGAACACCGATCGCTTGATGTGGGTGTTGTACTGAACGATCAGCTCATAGGGGTTTTGCGCGACGAACAAGGCCCGCATGTAGCGGTCTTCCGACTCGATGAGTGCGGTCTGCGCGTCGAACCAGCGGGCGATCAATCCGGGCGGAGCCGGATAGGTGCCCACGGCGGCATCGACCTCGGTGCGTAACAGGTCGCGCAGGTGGCGCAACTCCAGCAGCTCGCGGCGCGAGCGTTGCAACAGCGGGTTGTCGTCGGCGGTGTGCGCGGTGGTGGCCAGCGCCACGTCCAGCGGGCCATCGCCGGCGAGGCGCAGTCCGACCACCTTGGTTCTCAGCTCGCTCGACGCCGCGCTGGACAGCAGCGATGTCGTGAAGCCGCGCTCCTTGGCTTGCTCGGAGGCGGCCACGATCAGGCTGTCGGTGGCCGCGTTGCTGGCGCGCAGGCCCATCGCGCGCTGGTAACTCTCGACCGCATTCGGCACCACCAGCGCCATGCCGAGCACCGCCACCACGCACGGCACGCCGACGATGACGCCGATCTTGCGGCGCATGCCCCAATCGTTGAAACCGAACCAAGCCTGACTGCGCATGGCGTTGCACCTTCCGGGTCTTCGGAGGGAAGACGGTCAACGTAGGAAGCAAGTTTCGGCCCCAGATGCGGGCTGCTGCCTGACCGGCCTGACGGCAGCGTCTTGGCGCGACGCCACCGACCCCATCTCCAAGCTCGATCACCCGACTCGCGCGCAGCCGGTCGGGGCGGTCGGCGAAGCCGCTGTCATTTGGAGGTGTTCGAGCGGCTCACCGATCGATGCGAGCAAGCCATGCAGATGTTGATCGGCGATCGCCTCGGCCGGATGAATGGAGCCGCTTCGACCGCTGCGGCACGCGCATGGCGCCTGCCGAGCCGCGCTCGGCACGAGCAGTCGGCGACGGCCTTTCTATCGCGCCATCGGCACCGGAACGGCGGGCAGATCGACCTGCGGCGGCGGTTCGTCGACAGAGGTCGTGGCGCTTTCCTGCTCTGACGGTCGACTGAAAAAGCTGTCTTCGGCATCGCGGTTCATGACGATGATGCTGATGCGGCGGTTGGTCGGACTCAGCGGGTCGGTATCTTCGAGCGGCCGGCTCGCCGACAGCCCTTGCACCCGCAGCACGCGCGCCTCGGGGAGGCCGCCGGCCAGCAACTCGCGCCGTGACGCGTTGGCGCGATCGGCCGACAGCTCCCAATTGCTGTAGCCGCGGTCGCCGCTGCCGAAAGGCTGCGCGTCGGTGTGGCCCTCCAAGGTCAAGCGATTGGGCACCTCGCGCAGCACATCGCCGATCAGTTGCAGCAACTCGCGCATGTACGGTTTGACGATCGAGCTGCCGCTGTCGAACATCGGGCGATTCTCCGCGTCGACGATCTGGATGCGCAGGCCTTCGGCAGTCATGTCGAGTCGGATCTGCGACTGCATCGATGCCAGTCGCGGGTTGGCCGCCAGCACGTCCTGGACCTTCTGCTTGAGTTCTTCGAGCCGGGCCTTTTCGGCGGCGCGCTGCTCGGCCTTCAGGGCCAGCAGGTTGATCGTGCTGCGCTTGGCTTCGATGTCGCCCTTCTTCGTCTGACCGTGGGTGCGCGACAGGTCCTCGCCGCCGCCCTTGATGACGTGCGACGCATCACCGGAACCCGAGCCGCCGCCGAGCGACACCTTCAACGGCGTGCCGAAGAAATCGGCGATGCCTTTCTTGTCGCCTTCGGTCGTCGAGCCGAGCAGCCACATCAACAAGAAGAACGCCATCATGGCGGTCACGAAGTCGGCATAAGCGATCTTCCAGGCGCCGCCATGGTGTCCGTGGCCGCCCTTCTTGATCTTCTTGATGATGATCGGCTGCAGCTTCTTCGAATCACCCGCCATTTCAGTGAGCCCCCACGTCGCCGAGTACGGCTCCTGCCCCCCGAGGGGGTGCGCGGTCCGCTTGGGACGGCCCGGCGCTGGCCCGCCTCCCGCTAAACGACACCGCTGAATTCAATCCGACACGCCAAATCACTTCTTGCCTTTGACGTGGCTTTCGAGTTCGGCAAAGGTCGGCCGGTCGGTCGAGAACAGCACCTTGCGACCGAATTCCACCGCGACCTGCGGTGCATAGCCTTGCATGCTGGCGAGCAGCGTGGTCTTGATGCATTGCAGCTCTTTCGAGCCGTCCTCGACCTTCTGTTCAAGCAGCCCGCCCAGCGGTTCGACGAAGCCGTAAGCCAACAAGATGCCGAGGAAGGTGCCGACCAGCGCCGAGGCGATCATCCCGCCCAGCACCGCAGGCGCCTGGCCCACCGAGCCCATCGTGTTGACCACCCCCAGCACCGCAGCGACGATGCCGAATGCCGGCAGGCCGCCCGCCAGGCGATTGATCGCGGCAACGGCGGCGTGCTCTTCGTTGTGATGGGTTTCGATCTCGCTGTCCATCAGGCTTTCGATTTCGTGCGCGTTCAGGTTGCCCGAGACCATCATGCGCAGGTAGTCGGTGATGAACTCGACCACGTGGTGGTCGTGGCCGACCACCGAATACTTCTTGAAGACCGGCGAGTTGTGCGGGTCTTCGACGTCTTGCTCGATCGACATCAGGCCCTCCTTGCGGGCCTTTTGCAGGATGTCGAACATCAGCGCCATCAGCTCCATGTAGCGCGCCTTGCTGTACTTGCTGCCCTTGAAGCACGACCCCAGACCCTTCATGCTGGCTTTGATGACCTTCATCTGGTTGTTGGCCAGGAAGGCGCCCGCCGCAGCGCCGAAGATAGTGATCATCTCGAAGGGCAATGCTTTGAGGATCACGCTGATGTTGCCGCCGTGCACGATGTACACGCCGAAGATGCACACCATTGCGAGGCCCCAGCCGATGAGTACGAACATGGTGAGAGTTTCCGAATTGAGGGCGGGTCGCGCACTGCGCCGCGACCTTGTCTCTATATCGACCCGTTCGATCGAGGCTTGAGTGTGTGGTGCGACACGCTCGCTCGATGCCCGCATCAGTGGTCGAATCAACCGCCAATCCGCGCGAAAAAAAACGGACCCCGAAGGGTCCGTTGGAACGCGCACACGGTGTGCGACGAGGAGACAACCAGTGACTCAGCCAAACCAATACAGGTTCATCGGCAGTTTCAAAATTCAACTTGAGCGCGCTGCTCGCCGGTGGCGTGCCAGGTTCAGTGCAACTGGATTGCGCCGACCGCCTTGCCCTTGCCTGCGCGTGCCGGTGGATTGCACAGGCCGCAGACATAGTGGCGCGAAATCTCGTGGGGGTGCGTCACGAAGTGCCCGCCGCACTTCGAGCACTTGGTCATCGTCAACATGCTGTTGTCGATGAACTTCACCAAGCGCCAGGCGCGTGTGACCGACAGCAGCGCCTCCAGACCCTGCGCTTGTGTCTGCTCTTGGTACAGCTGATAGGCCTTGATGACGGTGTCGATCTCATCCATTTCGGCCACCTTGTTCAGGTACTCGTGGATGTTCAGGAACAGCGAGGCGTGGATGTTCGGCTGCCAGGTCATGAACCAGTCGGTCGAGAACGGCAACTGGCCTTTGCTCGGCGACTTGCCGGCCACCTCTTTGTACAGGCGCAGCAAGCGCTCGTAGCTCAGGTCGGTCTCGCTTTCCAACACCTGAAGCCGGGCTCCGAGGTTGATCAGGGTCACCGCACGTTCGATCTGGCGGGCTTCGGTCAGGATACTTTTGCTGCGCATGGGGTGTCCTCGTTGGATCAAGCGGCTTCTTGATGGCGGCCGGCCATCAGGATGCTGGCGTGCAGGCGGGTCGTCTGGTCGTTGGCTGCGCCTTTGCCATGGTTGGTCAGCAAGCCCCAGACCATGTCGTCGTCCGTCCGGAAGCGGCACAGCAGCGTGTTGCCCGACGCAATCTTCATCATCTGCGACGGGGTCAGCAGGTTCAGCAGCGCGGCGTTGTCTTCGCTGATGCCCAACCGGTACAGCGCCTGTTCGCGGTCGCTGCGGATCAGGCTTTGCGCCAGCATCAGGTACGACAGGTTGGCTTCACGGATTTCGGTCAGGATCTGGTCGGCGTTCATGGCAATGTCCTTGGTCGTGGGCTTCGGTGGCGAGGTGAATGAGCGGGTGTTCGGTTCGCGCTGCCGGTTTCAAAATCGCCGCAACGTGAAACAGATTGTGTGGACCAGAGAAGGGGGCCGACATCAGGCCATCTCTGTTGCTTGAGTCCTTCTTTTGCCATCTCGCCTGTCAGGCAACTTCCTACAGGAGCCGGCTCGACCGGGGCATTTCAGAGCGCTGGCAGTGGCACACCTATCATCGCGGCCATGTCGTCGATGGCTTTTCACCGTGTGCCCTCTGCCGGGCTGGCTCGAATCATCGGCGTGGCGATGCTCGGACTGGTCGGCTGCGCGGCCCCGCTGCCCGCCCCGACGCCCGCCGTGCCCGAGGTGCCGCTGCCTGCGGTCTGGGTGGCTCCCCCGGAGGGCGACACCCCCGTCGACTTGACGACCTGGTGGAAAGCGTTCGGCGATCCGGCCCTGGACGGCCTGGTGGCGCGCGCGCTCGAGGCGGCGCCCGATGTCGAAGCGTCTGCAGCGCGCGTGCGCGCTGCGACGGCGATGGACGAAGAAGCAACCGCCCGCCTGGGACCCCGGCTGTCGTTCGTGGGCGTTCCCCAGCAAACCGCGAGTGGTCGCAGCACCTACTTCCAGAGCGGCCTCAGTGCCGAATGGAACGTTCCGCTGGCGGGTCGGCAGGCGGCCACGCGGGGCGTGCTCGACGCCGACATGCAATTGGCGCTGGCCGATCAACAAGCCGTACGAGCCACGCTGGTGGCCGAGGTCGCGCGAGCCTATTTCGAGCTGCGCGCAACCGAACGCGAGCAGCACCTGCTGCGCCAACTGGCAGCGCTGGCTGACGAACGCGAGCGGCTCGCGCGGGTGCTGTTGCGCACGCGGCAAACGGCGGCCGACGAGGTGCAGTCTGCCGTCGTCGCCAGTGTGCAAGCGCGGGCCGCGCTGCTGGAGCCGACGACGCAGGCCGCGCTGGCACGCGCACGGCTCGGCGTGCTGCTCGGCGATCTGCAGGCGGTGCTTGCGCCGCCGATCGATGGCGCCGCAGCACCGCCACGCGCGCTGCTGGCCCTGAACGCGCTGCCTGCCGATCTGGTGCGCCAGCGCCCCGCCATCCGCCGCGCCGAGCACTCGGTGCTGCGTGCCGCGCATGTGGCCGGGCTCGCCCGCGCCGACGCGCAGCCGCGCATCAGCCTGGCCGGGCTGGTCGGGCTGACGGCGGCGATCTCCGGTGGGGCCTCCGGTGGCCTGCGGGCCATCCTGTCGGTCGGCCCCAGCTTCTCGATGCCGCTGTTCGACGGCGGAGAACGTGCGGCGTCGCAGCGCGCGCGCCATGCCGAGTTCGATGTGGCCACGGCGCTCTATCGCCAGGCGGTGTTGCAGGGCGTGGCCGAAGCGCAATCGGCGCTGGTGCAACTCGACCACGAGCGCCAGCGCGCGCTGGCGACGGCCGCGATCGAGGTGGCCGTGCAGCAGCGCGCCCAGGCCGCCGAAGCACAGGTTCGACTCGGCCTGGCCGATGGTTTCCAACAGGCCGCTGCACGTGCTGCGGCGTTGCAGGCCCGCCGCGACACGCTGCGTGCCGGGCTGGCCGAGCAGGTCGCGTACGTCGCGTTGTTCACGGCCTTCGGCGGTGCCAGCCTGCCGCCAGCGACGCCAGCGCCGCCATGATCGTCCCGCTGGCCCGCAAGACGCTGTTGCACGAATGGCGGCGCTTTCTGCCCGCCGTGGTCGCGGTCGCGTTCTCGGGGCTGCTGCTGTTCGTGCAGGCCGCGCTGGTGCTGGGCATCTTCGGCAGCGCAGCGGTGTACGTCGATGCGTCGCGCGGTGATCTGTGGGTCGGCTATCCGGGCACGCAAACGGTCGAGCTGGGCCGCCCGCTGCCGCTGGACACCGAAGTCTGGCTGCGCCTCGACCCTGCGGTCGAACGCGTCGAAGCCTTCCGCTGGATGGGTGGCGATTGGCGCTCGCGGCCCGATCTCGGCGCGGTTTCGCTGGTCGTCTCGGGGATCGACACCGCGGCCGATGGCTTGCTGTTCGCTCGGGTGCTGACGCCTGCGCTGCGGGCGCGGCTCGACCAGCCCGACTCGGTGATCGTCGATCGGGCCGATCTCCACGAGCTGGGCATCGCGGTCGGCGACCGACCCCGCATCAACGGCCGCACGGTGCAGGTGGTCGGCACGGTGTCGGGCTTGCGCACCCTGGGCAATTTCAACCTGCTCACCTCGCTGGAGACAGCCGGGTTGTTGCAGTCCGGCGGACCGGCCGACGACCGCGTGGCTTACTACGTCGTGAAGCTGCGCGACCGATCGCTGTTGCAGGCGACGCAGGCGCGACTCGCCGCCGTCGGCCGCGCGCACGGCTTCGAGGTCTGGCCCAGCGACGAATTCGCCCAGCGCGCATCGCGCTACTGGTTGTTCGACACCGGCGCCGGCCTCGGCGTGCTGTTTCTTGCCGTCGTGGTGAGCCTGGCTGGGGCGGTGATCACCAGCCAGACCCTGATGGGTGCGGTGGCCGGTTCGGCCACCGAGTACGCGGCGCTGCAGGCGCTCGGCGTCGGCGTGCGCGCACTGCGCGGGGTGGTGCTGGAACAGGCGGCCTGGATCGGCAGCGTCGGCCTGATCCTCGGCGGACTCGGGGCCACTGGCGCGCTGTGGCTGGCGCGGCGCTACGAGGTGCCGGTCGCCCTCGACAGCGGGGCGAGTCTGGCCTGCGCGGTGCTGGTGCTCGGCATCTCGATGATTTCCGGCCTGGCTGCGGTGCGCGCGCTGCGCAGCGCCGATCCCGCGTCGTTGCTCAGATGAGCGCGCCGGGCCGCCCCCCGGACTCAGGCACGCGCTTGGCGGGACCGGGCGCAGTCCTCAGGATGCCCCAATGAGTGATCCGGTGGTGATCGACCGCGACGCGGCCACCTTGCGCGGGCGCAACCTGGTCAAGTCGTTTCGCAGTGGCCGCATCGACACGCCGGTCTTGCGCGGCCTCAGCCTGGACGTCGTGCCCGGCGAGCTGACCCTGATCTCCGGTCCGTCGGGCTGCGGCAAGAGCACCTTGCTCGCGCTGCTGAGCGGCTTGCAGCGGCCCGATGCGGGCGAAGTCGATGCGCTGGGCGAATCGCTGTGGTCACTCAAGGCACGGGCGCTCGAACGGTTTCGGCTGCTTCACACCGGCTTCGTGTTCCAGGGCTTCAACCTGTTCGGGGCGCTGAGTGCGGTCGAGCAGGTGATGCTGCCGCTGGGGGCGCTCGGGCTGTCGCGTGCCGAGGGCCGCCAGCGCGCGCTGGAGGCGCTCGACGAGGTCGGCCTGGCAGCGCGTGCGGTGCTGCGCCCCGGCGAGATGTCGGGCGGCGAAAAGCAGCGCGTGGCGATCGCCCGTGCGCTGGCCAAGCGACCGCAGTTGCTGTTTGCCGACGAGCCGACCAGCGCGCTGGATGCCGTCAATGGCCAACTGGTGATCGACCTGCTGCACCGGTTGGCACGCAGCCACGGCGCGGCGGTGCTGTGCGTCAGTCACGATCCGCGGGTCGTCGCACACGCCGACCGCGTGCTCCACATGGAAGACGGGCGATTGCTCGACGACACGCGCCCTGGTGCGGCCGAAGGACACACATGAAGACGCTGACACTCCGGCGCGCTGGCGCGCCTGCTTTCGCGATGCTCGCCATCGCTTTGTCGACGGCGTGTTCGCCGCAGGACGAGGAGGCGGTCGTCCCGGCGGCACTGGCGGCTGCGGCTGCATCGGCCGCCGACGCGCGCTTCGTTGCGATCGCCCGCGGTCGGGTCGACGTGCCCGGCGGATTGCTGCAGGTGGCGAGCCCGCAGGGCGGCTTGATCCAAGGCTGGTCGGTGCAGCCGGGCGATGTGGTGCGCAAGGGCCAGGTGCTGGCGCAGATCGATGCACGTGAAAGCCGCCTCTTGCTGGAGCAGGCGAAGGCCGAGCAAGCGCACGCCGCCGCCCAGCTCGACGCGCTGCGGGCCCGCCTGCCGGCCGCGCGAGCGCGGGTCGGGCGCTTGCAGCAGGCGCTGGATGCCGGTGCCGGCAGCGGGCAGGCGGTCGACGACGCCAAGGCCGCAGTGAGCGACGCCGACAAACAGATCGCCGTGCAGCGGACCGCGCTGGCGCTCGTGCAGCAGCGGGTTGCGCAGGCCACGCAGACGGTCGCGCTGGCGGCAGTGCGTGCGCCGGCTGCGGGCAGGGTCGTGCTGCGCAGCGTCCAGGTCGGTGAATACGTCGCTGCTTACGGCGTGCTGCTGCACCTGCTGCCCGACGGGCCGCGCATCGTGCGCGCCGACCTCAACGAAGCGCTGATCGGTCGCGTGGCGAGCGGCATGCGTGCCGAGGTGGTGTCGGTCGCGGACGGCGGCGCGGTGCACAGCGCGCGCGTGCTGAGCATCGGCGAGGTGTTCGGCCCGCCGCGCGCCACGGACTTCACCGGCGGTGAAACGATCGCCGATGCCCGGGTGGTCGAATGCGTGTTGCAGTTGGACGGGACCGAGCTGCGCGTCGGACAGCGGGTGCTGGTGCGCTTTCTGCCCGCCGAGAAAACCAAGTAGTTCGGCGCGCTCAGTCGTTGCGGGTGAAGGCGAGCACGACGTTGGTGCCGCCGAACGCGAACGAGTTGCTGATCGCCGCTTGCAGCATCGGCAACGACGCCGCAGCCCCGCGGATCAGCGGGATGTCGCAGGCGGCATCCGGGTCGACGCAGCTCGGCATGGCCGGTGCGCGGCGCTGCTCGAGCGCCAGCACGGTGATAACGGCTTCGAGCGCGCCCGCGCCGCCCAGCAGGTGGCCATGCATCGATTTGGTCGAACTGACGCGCAGCGCGTCGAGGTCATCGCCCCACACGCTGCGCAAGGCCTCGCACTCGACCACGTCGCCGACCCGCGTCGCGGTGCCGTGGGCGTTGCAGTAGCCGATGTCGCGCGGTGCCAGGCCGCTGGCGCGCAGCGCATTGCGCAGCGCGCGCACTTGGCCCTGGGCGTGCGGTTTGGTCATGTGCTGGGCGTCGCAACTGACGCCGCTGCCGGCAAAGCGCGCGCGCACCGGCGCCTGCCGGGCGAGCGCGTGCTGGCGCGATTCGAGCACCAGCATCGCGGCGCCTTCACCCAACGCGAAACCGGAACGGTGGCTGTCGAACGGGCGGCACGACAGGCTGGGATCAACGGGGTCGGGGGTCGCCAGCGTCTGCAGGGCCTGCCAGGCGCGCACCACGCCGGGTACCAGCAAGGCCTCGGCGCCCCCGGCGATGGCGATGTCGATCTCACCGGCGGCGATCGCCTTGGCGGCTTCGGCAATCGCCACCGCCGACGAGGCGCACGCGACCGAGTAGGTGTAGACCGGGCCCTGGGCCTTGGCGCGGAGCGCGATGTGAGCGGCCGGCGCGTTGGTCATCGCCGCGACGACCGACAGCGGCGAGACGCGCCGCCCGGCGCGGGTGGCCTCGTAGCCGTCTTCGAGCGCCGCAGCGCCGCCCATGCCGCTGCCGATGAAGACGCCGATGCGTTCGGGGTCGAGGTGCTCCGGCCAGTGGGCATCGGCGCGGGCCGATTCGGCCGCAGCGACGGCCAGCTGGCTGACCCGATCGACACCGACCAGTTGCAGCTTGGTGAACCAGCGCTCCGGCGAAAACGCCACGCTGGCGACCACCGCAGGTGGCAGGCCTTCACGGCCCCAGAGCGCGATGGCCGACTGGCCGCGCAACATCGCGTCGAATGCGATGCCGGGGTCGTCGCCGTGCGGAGACACCAGCCCGAGGCCGGAAATCACCACATCGCGCGCGCTCATCCGAACACCGTCATTTCGCAGCGACGGCAGCACGCACCTCGTCGACCACCTGCGCCAGCTCGGCCAGGGTTTGCACGCGGGTGCGGGACTCCGGATAGTCGATGTGGAAATGGTCTTCGATGTTGAACATCAACTCGGCGAGCGCCAGCGAATCGAGCCCGAACTCGGAGAGGGGCTTCAGCGGGTCGATGGTCGCCGGGTCGATGTCGTAGGCCTTTTGAATCAACCCCAACAATTCGGTCATGGTGTTGGACATGAAACGCTCCTGTTTATGCGTCGGCTGCGGCGAGGCTGTCGGCCGGGTTCGAGGGGGGCTCGGTGGTGGCGGCGTCCGTCGCGGCCGCCGAACTTCGCTCCCGCCGACCCGAGCATTCCAGCAACTCGGCGATCACCTGTTGGCGATCATTGTCGATGGTGATCATGTGATAAGAATTGTCGAACACCACGAGCCGGTTTCGGCCCTGCGGCAGGCGGTTGAAAACCTGCTGCACGATGCCGAGGCTGCAGATTTCGTCGAGCCGCGAATGCATCACCACGGTGGGCACGCGCAGGCCGGGTAACTGGCTGACCACATGGCGCATCAAACGTTCGGATTGATTGATGGCCCACAAGGGCAAGCTGGACGGGCCGGCGGCGCTGACGGCGCGCTGGTTCATGTCACGCTCGACCCATTGGCGAATCTTCTCGTTCTTGATGCCGTAGGGCGAACTCTCTCGCACCGAAATCCAGCGGTCGATGCCGAGGACGTAGCCCAGTTTGCGCCAGCCCCACCAGCGGGTTCGGGCCCATCCGTCGTAGCCGAAACTGGGTGACATCACCACCAGACGTTGCACATTGAACTCTCCGCGAGCGGCCACGGCGGCGGCCACCATGCCCCCGGTGCACAAGCCCCCGAGGACGAAGGGTTGTTCGACACCGACCTGCTCGCGGATGGCGTCGCAAGCGGCGTCGACCCAGGCCGTCCAGCGCTCGAACCGGCTGCGGTCGGCCTCGGTGTAGCCCTTGACATTCAAGAGGATGAGCGGCACCCCCCGGGCCTGCAACGGCAGCGCGATCAAACCGAATTCGCGCGGTGTGCTGAGCAGGCCGTGAATCAACACGACCGGCAGCGGCATCGGGTCTGCGGCGTCGGCCAGCTTCTTCATACCCACTGTCAACGCCGGTCCCGCACAAGCGTTGACGCCGTCAGGACGGACGCGTTTCGGGTTCGCCCCCGGGACGGAGGCCAGCGCCGATCGGGACGGGGCTTGATGCATGTTTTTTCGACGACGGCAGGTGTGAGGTACAGCACTGACCACCAGTCGAACGCCGCCCCCGAGTTTAAGCGGTGAGGGCCCCAGCCACGATGAACAGCCCTGGTCCGCAGATGCCGACGGCCCGGTCGGCTTTCAGCCCCCAATTTGCCGGTGTGCTCGGCGGTTGAAGAGGCTGCCGCCGCTCACGCCATCGAGGCAGTGCGAATCGCTTCGAGCGAGATCGGTGACGCGCTGGCGGGTGGGGTCTGAGCCGGGGCGAGCGCGGCAGGCCGATAGCGTTCTTCGGGCAGCACCTCATCGTCCGGCACGCGCAGTTCGGCTTGCAGCGTGCGCGCGGTGGTGCGCTCCTGCGGCGTCGTTTCGACCTTGCGCAGCACCAGGCGCATGAAGCCGGCCTGGTCGCGTTGGCACGGCTTCAGGCCGAGGTCGAGGTAGGTCGATTCGGTGGCCTCGAAGCGGTGTTCGAACCAGCCGAGGTACCAGAACCATTCGGTGTAGTAGATCCAGGAGTTCTCGTTCATCGCCCGCACATGGGTCGGGTCCTGCCAGGCGGTGGGCGACCGTTCGCACGGCACCTCGATGCGCAGCTCGCCGCCCAAGGTCAAAAGGCGCAGGCAGTTGCCCATCAGCGCGGCCAGGTCGGGCACGTGCTCCAGCACATTGTTGGCGTTGATGACCTGCACGCTGCCGGCTTGCAGCAGCAGCGGGCCGGCCGACGGCGAGGCGATCTGCAACGGCAACGACAACGGTTGCGACAGGTCGAGCAGCAAGTCGGGATGCGTGCTGTCCTGCACGTCGAGGTTGAGCCAGCCGCTGCGGTAGTCCTTGCCCGAGCCGAGGTTGATGTGGGTCGGCGCCCACGGCGCGCTGTCGCGACCCGCAGCACGTTGCGCGCCGAAGCCGGACGCGAAGGCCAGCAGGTCGGCGTAGTCCTCGATCGGATCGCCATCGCGAAAGCGATCCAGGCCGGCCCGCATGGCGTCGAAACAGGCCGCTGTGCCGAAGTCGTCACGGAAGAACTGTGCCCGTTCCTCGTCACTTTGCAGCCACAGCACGCTGTCTTCGAAATCGGGGTGCGGGTGGGTCTGCGCGCTGCGCTCGGAGATCACCGGCGTGCCCAGGGACAGGCAATGCGAGACCCGCGCCTGCTCGAATCGGCTGGTCTCGTAGAAGTGCACATTCAGCACCGCCTTGGCCTGCGCGATGTAGTGATCGCGCTCGGGCCCGTAGAGCGCGCTGTCGAACACCGTCACCGAGCGGCCCGCGGCCTCGATGCGGTCCAGCCAGGCGCGGCGGCGTGCATTCATGCTGCCGAAGAACAGCAAATCGATCGGGCGCTCTTCCAGCGGCAGCGGCTCGGCCGGCGTCAAGTAGGGCGCGTACAGGAACGGGACCAGCGGCACGTCGTCGGCCTGGCGCGCGTAGCTGGCCACGTTGGCGGCGTCGTAGTCGACCACTGCCGAGGTGGCCAGCAGCTTCAGGTAGTCCGCCGAGACCTGGGCCCCGCCGTCGCCGAGCTGTTCGAGGTTGACGAACAGGCAGCTGTAGCGTTGCCCGAGCGCCGCATCGAAGCCCAGGTGGGCGCCGAACACGATGTTGACCGCGTCGTGGCGCAGGCGGTTCTTCGCCATGCTGACCGTTGCGCCGAGGCGCCGGAACTGGAAGCGGAAGTAGCGCGCGGGGTCCAGCAGGCCGAGCGAATGCACGTAGCCCGCAGGCTGCACGATGCACAGGTGGATGGAAGGGAGGGTGCTCATCGGTGGGGCCTTTCGTCACGGAGGCCCGATCGATGCCGGGCCCGGTGCCGCCCATGGTGGTCGGCCCGCCGTTTTCCGAACGGCGGATGTGCGCCGGAAATCCCGGCCAAATGCCCGGCTCGGTCAGACCGCAGGCAGGTGCTCCGGCCGCAGGCCCGCGATGGCGCGTGCCCACATGCGGTCGTACAGCGCCTCGATGTCGCGCGCAAAACGCGCACCGTCGAACAACGGGCTGCTGCCGCGCCGGGCGTCGATTTGCCCCCGCAGCTCGGAACAGCGCGCCGGGTCGCGGGCCAGCTCGACCACGCGGTCGACATAGCGCTCGCGGTCGTCGCAGATCAGTTGCGGCAGCCCCAGGGTGTCGAGCAGGCTGGCGGCCACCCGCTGCGCGAATGTTTCGCCGCGCAGCGTGACCACCGGCACACCGACCCACAGCGCCTCGCCGGCCGTGGTGTGGGCGTTGCACGGCCAGGTGTCGAGGTAGACATCGGCGCAGGCCAGCCGACTCAGGTGCTGATCGTTGGGCAGCAGCGGCGCAAACAGCAGCCGCTCTTCGGCGATGCCGCGCGCGCGCGCCGCTGCGGTCAAGGTCGCCTGCACGTTGGTGTTCCAGCGCAGCAGCCACAGCACCGCCTCGGGCACGCGTTCGAGGATGCGGCACCACTGATCGAACACCTCTTCGGAGATCTTGTACGACTGGTGAAAGGCGCACAGCAGCAGCTTGTCTGTAGGCGCGTCCCAGTCGGCACGGCGGCTTGCCACGGGTCGCAGCCGGTCGGCGTCGTTCGGCTGGTAGCAGTGCGGCAGTTGGGCGATCTTTTCGCTGTAGTGGTCGGCCAGCGACAGCGGGGTGACGGTGCGGTCGCCGATGAAGTAGTCGACATACGGCGCACCGCTGGTGCCCGGAAAGCCCAGCCAGCTCACCTGCAGCGGCGCGGCGCGGTGCGCAGTGACCGGCATCAGCGTGCCGTAGGTGGCCCCTTTGGCGTCGACCAGGATGTCGATCTGCAGCTCGCGGATGCGCCGCGCCATCGCGGCGTGGTTGAGCGTGCGCAGGTCTTCGAAGTGCTCGCTGGCGGCGCGGATGCGGTGGCGCAGCGTGCTGTCGTCGTCGGGCCCGGCGGAAATCAGCGTCACCTCGTAGCGTGTGCGGTCGTGGCATTCCAGCATCTGCACCATCAACTGGCTGGTGGCGTGGTTGTGAAAGTCGGCCGACAGGTAGCCGATGCGCAGCCGCCCGCCGTGCGCTTGTGCGCTGCGGCGCGGCAGCGGCGTGACGAACGATGCGACCCGCAGCGCATACAGACGCGCGACCTTGCGCAGCTCGTGCGGATCGTCGCCGACCACCGCATGCGTGAACGGCCCGGTCTCGATGGCGCAGTCGTCGGGCGCGGCCCGCACGGCGGCGCGCAGCCGCTGCATCTCCTGCTCGGCCGGTGCCCAGCGGCACGCCTCGCGTTCGAGGAAGACGAGCTGCGAACGCGCGGCCAGTTCGCTGGCCGCGAGCCCGAGCAGCAGCGCGGTGCGCACGCATTCGGCGGCTTCGGCCTTCATGCCTTTGTCTTTGAAGGACATGCCCAGATGGAAATGCAGCACCGCGTCGTTCATCTTCAGCGCCAGCGCCTGCATGAAGGCGGCGATCGCTTCGTCGTCACGTCGGCAGCGCTGCAGCGACAGGCCGAGCGAGATCCAGTGCGCGCGGTCGCGCGGTGCGTCGGCGGGCAGCGCGAGCAGGCAGTCGGCGGCGTCGGCGGGGCGACCGCGTTCGAGCAGCGCATGCGATTCGAGCGTGTAGGCCAGCGCCAGCGCCGGTCGCTGGCGGCGCAACTCGAGCGTGCGCCGAACCGCGCTGTCGGACTGCCCAGCACAAATCAGCGCATGCGCCGCCGCGAGCCCGTAGGCGGTGTCCGGATGCAGGCGAAACGCCTGGTCGAATTTGGCCGCCGCGTCGGACCAGTGTTCGCGCTCGGCATGCGCCTGCCCGGCTTGCCAGCTGCGGTAGGCGCGGCCGTGCATGGCAGAGCCGCTGCGCGGCGGGGTGGGGGTCGGCAGGACCAGGGCCATGTCGGGGGCGCCGCCGATGTCGGCGCGCGGTAGTGGGTTGTGCGGCAGCGTAGACGCAGGCCGCGCTGGCCCGTGGCCGGAAAAGCGCCACGAGTCGGCGCTATTTCGAGGCTTGATCAGCTCGTTGGCGGTAGGCCCGCTGCCGCGCGCCAGCGCAGCGCGCGCCCCTGCCACAGCGCGGCCTGATCGGTATGACCCAGGCTGCTGTGAAACGCCGCCAGGTTGTGGGCCGCGAGGTGGCTGCCGCGTCCGCGCAGGGTGTCTGGCAGCTCCGGTCGCTCGCCGATCTCGATCGCGCGCAGCCAGGCGCGCTCGATCAGCGGCAGCCATTCGGCGGCCTTCGCCGGCCGCGCCAGCGCCGCGTCGAGCAGCAGATCGCCGAGCGTGAAGAAGAAATCCGGCGAATGCTGCCAGTGCGGCTGCTCGTGCTCGGCCAGCGCGAGCGCCGCGTCGAAGCGGCCCAGCTTCTTCAAGGTGAACAGCAGCCTCAACAGCAGGTCGTGGCGCCACGACGCCACAACATCGACGCCGCCCCAGGCGGCTTCGTAGTGCGGCAGCGCCTGCGCGAAATCGGCGTGCACCTCGCAGTCCTTGCCGAGCTGATAACGCAGGTAGAAGTCGTCCGGTTGCTCGGCCAGCGCCGCCAGCAGCAGGCGGCGGTTGCGGCCCCGCTTCGGGGCCATCTGCGCGGGCAGGTAGCCGTCGTGGCCGACGACCAGGCCGAGCCGCCGGCGCGGCAGCGTCGACACCGGTTGTTCGTGGATGCGACCGCTGTAGGCCACGCCGCGCGGCAGCAGGCGTGGCAGCCAGCTCGGTGCGTGCTGGGTCTCGCCGCGTTCATCGCTGAGCTGGCTGGCAACGCTGACGAGGCCCACGACATCGGGCGGCTGCGCGCGCAGTTCGGCCAGCGCTTCGGTGCCCGAGGCGATCCACTCGTCGGCATCGAGCACCAGGCGCCAAGGCGCATCCACCTGCGACAGCGCCGCATTGCGCGCGGCCGAGAAATCGTCGATCCACAGGAAGTGGGCCACCCGCGCACCGCAGCGCCGGGCAATGTCGGGCGTGTCGTCGGTAGAGCCGGTGTCGAGCACCAGCATGTCGTCCACATGCGGGCGCGCGCTGTCCAGGCAACGCGCCAGGCAGCGGGATTCATTGCGCGCGATCAGAACCAGGGCGATCGAATTCATCAGCGGCCTCTTTGCTGGCGGTGATTGTGAAACCGTGCCCGCCGCACGCCGACGGGTCGATCGCCCAAGCAGCGCCGCAACGCGGGCGCTGATCCGGCGATCGGGGTCGGCCGGGCTGTGTGAATTTTTTCGACCGCGCATCGACGCACGCTCAAGTTCGGTCGCCAGCGCTCCGATATGCATTCCAACGGGACTGGAAACAGATTCGTTGTCCGGCTGGCCGGCCCAGGGTTGAGCAGATGGTTTAACTGCGAAACACACGGTTGACTAGCGCGGGTGGTGCCGGTGGACGGGATGAAACCGTCTCGTGCACGGGTACAGGCTGGGGTGGTGAGCGGGACGGTCCCGCATCGCTCGAGTCATCGCCGGCAGCTGGGCCGGGAATTTCGTCACCAACAGGAGCTTTCAACATGCCACAAACCATCAATACCAACGTCAATTCGATCAACGCACAGCGCAACTTGAACATGTCGCAGAACTCGCTGGCGACCTCCATGCAGCGCTTGTCGTCCGGCCTGCGCATCAACAGCTCGAAAGACGACGCCGCCGGACTGTCGATCGCCGACCGCATGAACGCCCAGGTGCGCGGCATTGCGGTGGCGGTGCGCAATGCCAACGACGGTATCTCCATGGCGCAGACCGCTGAAGGCGCGCTGTCCACCGCGACCGATGTGCTGCAGCGGATGCGCGAATTGGCCGTGCAAGCGCAAAACGGCACCAACGGCACTTCGGACCGCGCCAACCTCGACACCGAATACCAGCAGCTCAGCAGCGAGATCACCCGCATCGCGGCGCAAACCAAGTTCAACGGCACCGCCATCGTCGGTGCCAGCTCGGGTGCCACGCTGTTCCAGATCGGCGCCAACAACGGCGAAACCCTGACGATCACCACCACCACGCTGACCACGGTGGCCGGTGGCCTGACCACCGCAGCCGCTGCATCGACCGCGCTGGCCGCGCTCGACACCGCGATCGACACGGTCACGACGCAGCGCGCGGTCTACGGCGCCTCGATGAACCGTTTCCAGTACGCCATTCAAAACCTGGCGATCAGCGGTGAGAACCAGGCCGCCGCACGCGGACGCATCATGGATGCCGACTTCGCGGTGGAAACCGCCAACCTGTCGCGCTCGCAGATCTTGCAGCAGGCCGGCACCGCGATGGTCGCGCAGGCCAATCAACTGCCGCAGCAGGTGCTGAGTCTGTTGCGCTGATCGCGATCGATCACGCCCCAGCTCGCTTCGACCCACCGCCCTTCGGGGCGGTTTTTTCATTTCTGATTTGAACCGCAGAACCCGGCCTGTTCATCGCACCGAAGGCGCAACGCCTGCTCAAGAATCCATCGGACAGGTCGCATTGACGCAGGCCTGAAACCGCCGAGTCGCCGACCCGGTTGCCCGATCGGATTGTTCAGGAGTGCCCTTCATGGCCCAGACCATCAACACCAACGTTCCCTCATTGAACGCGCAACGCAACCTGTCGATGTCGCAAGGCTCGCTGGCGACCTCGATGCAGCGTTTGTCTTCGGGTTTGCGCGTCAACAATTCAAAAGACGACGCCGCCGGGCTGGCGATTGCCGACCGCATGAATGCTCAGGTACGCGGCATCAACGTCGCGATCCGCAACGCCAACGACGGCATCTCGCTGGCGCAAACCGCTGAAGGCGCGCTGTCCACCGCGACCGACGTGCTGCAGCGGATGCGCGAGCTGGCGGTGCAGGCGCAAAACGGCACCAACGGCACCTCGGACCGGGCCAACCTCGATGCCGAATACCAGCAGCTCAGCAGCGAGATCAGCCGCATCGCAGCGCAGACCAAGTTCAACGGCAACGCGATCGTCGGGGCCAGCGCCGGACCGGTGGTTTTTCAGATCGGCGCCAACAACGGCGACACCCTGACCATCACCACCTCGACCATCGTCGGGGTGACCGGCGACCTCACCACTCAAGCCAACGCCTCGACCGCGCTGGCCGCGATCGACACGCAGCTCGATGTGATCACGACCCAGCGCGCGGCCTACGGTGCGTCGATGAACCGGTTTCAGTTCGCCATCTCCAGTTTGCAGATCACCGGCGAGAACCAGAGCGCGGCGCGCGGACGCATCATGGACGCCGACTTCGCGATGGAAACCGCCAACATGTCACGCGCGCAAATCCTCCAGCAAGCCGGCACCGCGATGGTGGCGCAGGCCAATCAATTGCCGCAGCAGGTGCTGCAGTTGCTCCAGCGTTGATTCGAAGCGCGTAACAAGTCAGCGCAGGGCGCGGCTCAAGTCGCGCGCGGCGCGGCCGATAGCCCGTACAGCACCGATCGAACGACGCGTCGGAAGCGGCGCCGCTGAACCGCATCGGGTTCGTCGGCGCCTGTTGTCGTGGAGCAAGGAGT
This sequence comes from Rhizobacter sp., assembly GCA_031390425.1. Taxonomy (GTDB): domain Bacteria; phylum Pseudomonadota; class Gammaproteobacteria; order Burkholderiales; family Burkholderiaceae_C; genus PBB1. The sequence continues at coordinate 18,253 of JANMTL010000298.1, read as the reverse complement.
CACGCATGGCCACCATCAGTTCCGCCGGTCTCGGCAGCGGCCTGGACGTCGCATCGATCATTTCGCAGTTGATGGCGATCGAGCGCCAGCCGCAAAACAACCTGGTCGCCGCCGCCACCAAAATCCAGACCCAGATTTCCGAGGTCGGCAAGATCACCAGTGCGGTGTCCAAGCTGCGCGACCTCAGCTCCAAGCTGTCGTCGGGCACGTTCTGGCAGCAAACCAGCGTCAGCTCGAGCAACGCGGCGGTCGGCGTGACCACCAGCAGCAGCGCGCTGGCCGCCAATTACGCGGTGGAGGTGCAGCAACTGGCGAGTGCGCAGTCGCTGTTGGCAGGGCAAACCTTCGCGTCGCCCAGCGCCGCCGTCGGCACCGGCACCGTGACGCTGGAGATGGGCACCTGGGGCGCCGGGCAAACCAGTTTCGCAGCGCGCACGCCAGCCGCCACCGCCAGCTTCGTGGTCGCTGCGACCGACACGGTCGAGACCTTGCGCGACAAGATCAACGCTGCCGGGCTCGGCGTGACAGCCAGCATCCTGACCGACGCGTCGGGTGCGCGGTTGGTGATGCGATCGAAGGACACCGGCGCGGCAAACGGCTTTCGGGTCAGCGTGGGCAGCAGTCCGGGCACCCTCGGCCTGCCGGAACCGGCGTCCGGCGGCGTCACCAGCCTGGCCTTCGACCCGTCCGTCGGCTCGAACAGCGCCAGCCAGAAAACCGCTGCCGCCAACTCGCGCGCCACCCTCGACGGTGTCGCGGTGACCTCGGCCAGCAACACGCTGCCCGACGTGCTCGAAGGCTTGTCGCTGACGCTCACCGCCGTCACCACCACCGCAGTCAACATCAAGGTGTCGGGCGACACCGAATCGATCAAGAAAACGCTGACCGAGTTTGCCGCTGCGTACACCGACTTGTTCAAGCTGATCGCCACCGACACCAAGTACGACGCTGCGGCCCGCAGGGGCGGACCGCTGCAAGGTGACGGCGCGATCATTTCGATGCAGGTCAAGTTGCGCGGCCTGCTCAGCGCCGGCTCGACCGGCTCGACCGCGTACTCGCGGCTGTCCGATGTCGGGCTGGAGCAGCAGCGCGACGGCAGCCTGACCGTCAACACGACGCGGCTCGACCAGGGGCTCGCGAACCTGTCGCAGATGCGCGCGCTGTTCGCCAACACCACCGTGGGCGATCCCGGCGCAGAAGGCTTCGGACGCCGCTTTCGCAGCATCGCCGACGACCAATTGAACACCGGCGGCACGCTGACCTCACGCACCAGTGGGCTCAACGACAAGCTGCAGCGCAACCAGAAATCCCAGGACGCGATGGAGCAGCGGCTCGCGCAGACACAAAAACGCCTGCAAGCGCAGTACGGCGCGCTCGACACCAAGATCGCGTCGCTCAATGGCCTGGCCGGCTACGTGAGCCAGCAGGTCGCGCAGTGGAACCGACCGGGATGAGCTGCCCCGGCCGACGCCGAGCTCGGCAAACGCCGCAAGGTAACCAAAGCGTGAGCGGCTCGACGGCTCAAGTCACCCGAGGCCTCGCCGATATTCAGTACAGCAACCTCCACTGAATCGGACACCATGTTTGCAGCCACCCACTCCGCCCCACGCCACCTGCCGTCGCTGGCCTGCGCCTACCGGCGCGTCGGCACCGAGACCGGCATTTCAGGCGCCAGTCCGCACAAGCTGATCGAGTTGTTGTTCGACGGGTTTCACGAAGCCGTTGCCCAGGCGCGCGGCGCCTTGCGCAGTCGGCAGATCGAAGCCAAGGGCCACGCCATCGGCCGCGCCATGCGTATCGTCGATGAAGGACTGCACGCAGGTCTGGACATGTCGGCCGGCGGCGTGCTGGCCGCCGATCTGGGCGCGCTCTACACCTACGTCGAGCTGCGCCTGATGCACGCGAACCTGCACAACGACGAGGCGGCGCTGGATGAATGCTTGCAGTTGATCGATCCGATTCGCAGCGCCTGGGCGGCCATCGGTCCCCAGGTCAACGGCCTGCGCCGGTGAGCTCCGCCCTCCCCATCGTCCGCCCGGGATTCGACGCCATGCAATCTCAACTGCTCGCCTACTACGAAGCCATCGAACGGGCCAGCCAGGACATGCTCGAAGCGGCACGCAACGGCAACTGGGACGCCGTCGTCAAGCTCGAAGGCGCCTGTGCGCTGCTGATCTTGCAGTTAAAGAACGCTGCAGCCGATCGCCAGCTCGCCGCCGACGAAGCGCAGTTGAAGTCGCGCATCATGCAGCGCATCCTCGTCAACGACGCCGAAGTCCGCGTGCTCGCCGAGCCCTGGCTCGACGGGCTGGACCAACTGCTGGCGGGCCGTTCCGCAACCCTGCACTGAAGGCCGCCTCGACATGGACACCCTGCCGATGCCGATGGACACGATGCCGATGCCGCTCGATGCAGCGGCGGGGGCGCACAGTGGCCTCGATGACTTTCGCATCACCGCGCCAACCGAGTTGGCGAAGATGCTCAAGCGCCTGCTCGCTGACGGCGTGGTCGTGAACCTGAATGCGCCGAACGGCACCGTCGTGGCGGCGTCGTTGTGGGCGGTCAATGCGGAACGCGGCGTGATCAGCTTCAGCGCCGACGCGCATGCACCGCAGTTGCAGACGCTGATCGAATGCAATGAAGCGGTGGCGGTGGCCTACCTCGACAGCGTCAAGCTGCAATTCGATGTGCACGGGCTGATGCTGGTGCACAACGGCCGATCGAGTGCGATCAGTTGTGGCTACCCGCGCGAGATGTTTCGCTTCCAGCGGCGCAACGGCTACCGCGTGCGGCCGCTGTTGCGCAACGCGCCGACCGCCAGCCTGCGCCACCCGATGATCCCCGACATGCAGCTCAACCTGCGCGTGCTCGATGTGAGCATCGGCGGCTGCGCGCTGTTCTTGCCTGAAGACGTGCCGATGATCGAGCCCGGCGTGCTGCTCAACGGCGTCGACCTCGACCTCGATGCCGACACCCGCATCACGGCCCCGCTGCGCTTGCAGCATGTGACCTCGCTGCACCTCGACGCCTGCGGCGTGCGCCTCGGCTGCGAGATGGTCAACGCCAGCAACGACAGCCTGCGCGCCTTGCAACGCTACATCGACCAGACGCAAAAACGGCGTCGGCTGTTGATTCACGATTGAGCGCTGGCGGCGCCGTCGCTGCATCACGCCGACCCGGCACCGTTACGCCCCTGACAGCCCGTTACAACCGCGCGACGCCATGCCGTCAAGTTCTGTTTTGCGACGCCGACATCTTGGAGACAGGCATTCCCCGCCCTGCTACCAGGAGCGAATCATGAGCGTGAGTGACATCAGCAGCGTCGGTCGCGTCGAGCCGCCGAGCACCGTGTTGCGGCCGCCGGGCAACCCGCCACGACCACCCGGCGAAACACCCGCCCCGACGGCCGGGCAGAGCGGCCCCGACGAGTCGGCCGCACGGCGTTTTCCGTGGCTGAGCTGGCAAAACCGCGAGCTGGAGATGGCGTCGAAGCAGCCTTCGCCTTACGGCAACATCCCGCTGCTCGGCAAGGAACTCGACCAGCAGGTCTGAAGTTCTCGCAGGCGAGGCAGGCTCGGCCTCACACCTGCATGTTCATGATGTCGCTGTAGGCCTGCACCAGCTTGTTGCGCACCTGCAGCGTGGCCTGGAAACCGATCTGCGCCTTCTGCATCGCGACCATGGTTTCTTCGATGCTGACGTTCGGGTTGTCGAGTTGCACCTCGCGCTGCATCTGGCTGGCCTGCACCTGGCTGTGGCTGACCGACTGGATCGCCTGCGTCAACGCCTGCTGGAAGCCGCCGCCCTCGGGCTCTTGCACCTTCTTCAGCGGCTGCCCTTGGGCGTTCAGGCCCGCGCGGGCCACCGCCTGGGCGAAGTCGAACGGTTTCAGCGTGACATTCATCGCGTGTCCCTTTCCAGCATCCTGTGCAGCGGCCCGGTTCCGGGTCCGCGCACGGGGTGAATCGTTGACGGCGATCGTAGCCAGCGGGCCGCGCTGCGATGGCGCGAACTGGCGGGGGTTTGCTTCGCTGTTCGGTCCTTGGGTCGGGGTCCGGCGTTCGAATAATGGCTTCCATCGGCCGGTTCTTTCGGTCCCGTGTTTGCCGTGAATTCGCCCTGAACGAGAACGATGGACAACGCAGTCACCCTGAAATCCGCTGGCGCCCCGGGCCCCTCCGCACCGGGCTTCGGCGCCCGGCTCGCCGGCTTGCCCGCCAAGAGCAAATTCAACCTCGGCCTGGGCGCCGCTGTGCTGGTCGGCGTGGTGCTCGCGCTGGTGGTGTGGAGCCACCAGGGCGACTACAAGGTGCTGTACGCGAACCTGTCCGACAAAGACGGCGGCGCGATCATCGCGCAGTTGTCGCAAATGAACATCCCGTACCGCCATTCGGACGGCGGCGCGGCGATCCTGGTGCCGGCTTCGCAGGTCCATGACGCGCGCTTGAAGCTCGCCTCGGCCGGCCTGCCCAAGGCCTCGGTGGGCGGCTTCGAGATGATGGACAGCGCGCGCTTCGGGCAGACGCAGTTCCAGGAGCGACTGACGTTTCAACGCGGCCTCGAAGGCGAGCTGAGCCGCTCGATCGGCTCGCTGGCGGCGGTGGAGAGCGCCCGTGTGCACCTGGCGCTGCCGAACCAGAACGGCTTTTTCCGCGAGCTGCAAATACCCAGCGCGTCGGTGGTGCTGTCGCTGCACGCCGGCCGCGCGCTCGATCGCGGTCAGGTGGCCGGCATCGTGCACCTGATCTCGAGCAGCGTGCCCGAGATGAGCCCGAAAGCCGTCAGCGTGCTCGACCAGACCGGCGCGCTGATCTCATCGCCGCCCGACATGGGCCAGCAGGCCGGGCTCGACGCGCAGCAACTGCAGTACGTCGCGCAGATCGAGCAGGGCTACAGCAAGCGCATCTTCGAGATGCTGGAGCCGGTGGTCGGCCGCGAGAACCTGCGCGCCAACGTGACCGCCGACATCGATTTCGCGCAGATCGAATCGACCGAAGAACAGTTCAAGCCGAACCAGGGCGCCACAGCGGCTTCCACCGTGCGCAGCCAGCAGACCACCGAGCAGTCGGGCAGCAACCCTGCGCAGGCCTCGGGCGTGCCGGGGGCTGCCAGCAACCAGCCGCCGCTGCCCGCCACCGCACCGATCACCGGCGCCGCCGTGCCGCTGCAAGTCGCACAGAACGGCGGCGGCGGGGCCAACAGCCGGCGCGAGGCGGTGACAAATTTCGAGGTCGACAAGACGGTGCGCGTGACGCGCAACGCGACCGGCAACATCAAGCGGCTGAACGCGGCGGTGGTGGTCAACAACCGCAGCGTCACCGACCCCAAGGGCAAGGTCACGCAGGAGCCGCTGGCGCCCGAAGAACTGGAAAAGCTGACCGCGCTGGTGCAGGAAAGCGTCGGCTTCAACAAGGAGCGCGGCGACTCGGTGCGCGTCATCAACGCGCCGTTCAAGGTCGAGCCGATCACGGTCGTCGACACCCCCGTCTGGAAGCAGCCCGAACTGCTCGACATGCTGCGCGCAGCCGCCGTGCCGGGCGGGCTGTCGCTGGTCGCGCTGCTGGTGTTTTTCGGAATGATCAAGCCGGGCCTGAATGCGGCGCTGGCACCGGCGCTGCCGCTGCCCGGCAGCGCGATCGATGCGAGCGTCGACGATGTCGAGGTGCTGCCCGGCTTGCCGCCCGGCGAAGTGCGCGCGCTGGAAGCGCCGCGCAACAGCGCCAACCTGGATGCCGCGCGGGCGCTGGCCCGAGAGAACCCGGCGGCGGTCGCGCAAATCGTGCGCGGCTGGGCCAGTGGTCAGCCGGCGTGATGCCGGGCCTGCGACACCCCGCCGCCACCGTCCCCGGATGATCCCCCGATGAGCGCCGAATCCGACGACGAAGGCCTGGAAGACGCCGCGATCCTGCTGATGTCGCTCGGCGAGGAAGAGGCCGCGCAGGTGTTCAAGCACCTGGCGCCGAAAGAAGTGCAGGCCCTCGGCGAGACCATCGCGAAGATGAAGGCGGTGACCCGCGATCGTGTCGACGGCGTGCTGGTGAAATTCACGTCGTTGGCGGGCGAGCACAGCCCACTGGTCGCCGACAACGACGAGTACGTCAAGAGCGTGCTGCGGCGCGCACTCGGCGAGGAGAAGGCCAATCTGCTGATCGACCGCATCCTGCAAAGCAACGAGAACGCGGGCATCGAGAGCCTGAAGTGGATGGACGCGCCCTCGGTGGCCGAACTGCTGCGCAACGAACACCCGCAGATCGTCGCGGCGATCCTGGTGCACCTGGATGGCGACCAGGCCGCAGCGGTGCTGAAGCTGTTCACCGAGCGCCAGCGCAACGAGGTGCTGGTGCGCATCGCCACGCTCGACGGCATCCAGCCTTCGGCGTTGAAAGACCTGAACGAGGTGATGAGCAAGGTGCTGGCCGGCGGCGGCACCGCGCGCAAGGCGTCGCTGGGCGGTGTGCAGCCGGTGGCCGAGATCATCAACCGGATGGGCGGCAGCATCGAGACGTCGGCGCTCGACTACATCCGCGAAGCCGACAACGAGCTGGCGCAAAAGATCATGGACAGCATGTTCACCTTCGACGACCTGGAGAAGCTCGACGACAAGGCGATCCAGACGCTGATGAAGGAAGTGCAGACCGAATCACTGGTCATCGCGCTCAAGGGCGCGACCCCCGAGATGCGCGAGAAGGTGTTCCGCAACATGTCGACTCGGGCGGCCGAAACCCTGCGCGAAGACCTCGACTCGCGCGGCCCGGTGCGCGTCAGCGAGGTCGAGAGCGAACAGAAAGAACTGCTGAAGATCGTCCGCCGCCTGGCCGACGAAGGCCAGATCCAGCTCGCCAGCGGCGGTGACGATGACTTCCTCTAAGTTCAGGAACGTGCCGCCGCCGGAAGGTGGCGCCAAGGGCTCGGTTTATTCGCGCTTCATCCCGCGCGAAGAGCTCAGCGAGTTCGCCGCCTGGAACCCCGACGCGCTGTCGGGGACGACCGCGCCTGGCGGCACCGGGGCCCCGGCCGAAGCGCCGCTGCCACCCGCCGAAGCGCTCGCTGTGCAACTGCGTGCGGCGCGCCAAAGCGGCTACCAGGACGGTTACCGCGACGGCCTGTCGGCGCTCGACGGCTTCAAGCAAGGCTACGCCGCGCAGATCACTGCGCAGCTCGGCCGCCTGATGGAATCGCACGGCACGCAGCTCGACGCCTTGCAGCAGCAGCTCGCCCAGGCGGTCGCGCTGTGTGCGACCTCGATGGCGCGCCAGGTCGTGCGCAGCGAACTCGCCATGCGCCCCGAACTGGTGGCGGCGGTGGCGCAGGAAGCGGTCGAGGCGCTGCTGCTGAGTGCCCGCCACATCAGCGTGCGCGTGCACCCCGACGACCAGCCGCTGGTGGTTCAGGGCGCGGCCGAGGTGCTGCAAGCGCGCGGCGCCCGCGTGATCAGCGACCCGGCCATCGCGCGCGGTGGTTGCCGCGTCGACAGCGACATCGCCAGCATCGACGGCACGGTGGCGGCGCGCTGGCGGCGCGCATCGGCCGCGCTGGGTTCGCAAACCGAATGGACCGATGGCCCGGATGTCGAAACCGACACCGAACCCCACGCCGAACCCGCAGCGACCCCCGACGAGGACCCGCCATGAACAACAGCCCGACCGAGAACGACGCCCTGCAACGCACGGCGCAGGCCGCCCGGGCAGCGCATCAGGCGGCCGGTGGCGCACCCGACGCGTGGACACGCTACCTCGATGACTTGCAGATGTTTGCCGCGGATCCGGTGGCGCTGGAAACGCAGGGCATGCTGGTGCGAGTGGCCGGCCTGGTGCTCGAAGCCGCCGGCATCCGCGAGCCGGTCGGCTCGGTGTGCGAGGTGCGCATGAACGGCCAGTTGCCGGTGCTGGCCGAGGTGGTCGGCTTCTCCGGCGACCGCACTTATCTGATGCCCACCGGCGATGTGCACGGCCTGGCCAGCGGCGCGCGTGTGGTGCCCAAGGTGTCTCCGACGGTGCCGCTGCTGCTCGGCGCGGCACGCCACCCGTGGCGGCGCAGCCTGGACCGCACGCTGCACCTGCCGGTCGGCGACGGGCTGCTCGGCCGCGTCGTCGATTCGCACGGCCACCCGATGGACCGCAAGGGGCCGCTCGCCGAGGTGCACAACGCGCCGCTGGTGCGCCGTGCCATCAACGCGATGGACCGCGACCCGGTGCGCCGCCCGCTCGACACCGGCGTGCGCGCGATCAATTCGATGCTGACCGTGGGTCGCGGCCAGCGCCTCGGCTTGTTTGCCGGCACCGGCGTCGGCAAGTCGGTGCTGATGGGCATGATGGCGCGCTACACCGAAGCCGATGTGATCGTTGTCGGGCTGATCGGCGAACGCGGCCGCGAGGTCAAGGAATTCATCGAGGACATTCTCGGCACCGACGGCCTGGCGCGCTCGGTGGTGGTGGCCGCGCCAGCCGACTCGCCGCCGCTGACGCGCATGCAGGGCGCCAACTACGCCACCGCGATCGCCGAACACTTTCGCGACCGCGGCCAGCATGTGCTGCTGCTGATGGATTCACTCACCCGCTACGCGATGGCACAGCGCGAGATCGCGCTCGCCATCGGCGAACCACCGGCCACCAAGGGCTACCCGCCCAGTTGTTTTGCCAAATTACCCCAGCTCGTCGAGCGCAGCGGCAACGGCACGGCAGGCAGCGGATCGATCACCGCCATCTACACCGTGCTGACCGAAGGCGACGACCCGCAAGACCCGATCGCCGATGCGGCGCGCGGCATCCTCGACGGCCACATCGTGCTGTCGCGCGAGCTGGCCGAGGCCGGACACTACCCGGCGATCGATGTCGAGCGATCGATCTCCCGCGTGATGACCCAGGTGTCGCCGCCGCAGCACATCGAGGCCGCGCGGCGCTTTCGCCAGTTGCACGCCAAGCACCAGAAAGCACGCGATTTGATCCAGCTGGGTGCCTACGCGCCGGGCCATGACAGCGAGCTCGACAGCGCGGTGCGCCTGCACGCGCCAATGACCCAATTCCTGCAGCAGGACATGCACCAGCCCGCCACGCTCGCCGACAGCGTGCAGTGGCTGAGTGCGGTGATGGCCGGCTGATGACCCGTTTCGTTGAACGCCCCGAAACCCCGACCTGAAGGCTTGGATGATGAATTCACTGCAACCCGTGATGGCCCTGCTGGGGCAGGCCGAACGCGAGCGCGACGCGCTGGCCGCCGACGGCCAGCGGGCCACCGCCGCGCAGCGCACGGCCGCCGCACAACTGGATCAGTTGGTGACCTACCGGCGCGAGTACGAAAAGCGCTGGGCGCATCAATTTCGCACCGACGGCCGGATGGAGCTGGTCAACTGCTACCGCGGTTTCATGGAGCGCCTGACGCATGCGGTCGAGATGCAGCGCCAGATGGCGCTGCAGGCCGATGTCGCACTCGAACAAGCGCGGCTCGCGCTGCGCGACGCCGAGGTCCGCGTCGCTTCGGTGCGCAAACTGATCGAGCGCCGCGTCGCGGAAGTGCGCATCGCGGGCGATCGGCGCGAACAGAAGGCCTGCGACGAGTTCGCAGCGCGCGCCACCTGGAACCTGCAAAGCGCGGGTGGCGCGGCGGGGGCGCTGTGAGCGTGCTGAACCCCAACGCTGCGTCGCGCGTGCCGTCCTTCAAGCCACTGAACACGCCCCAGGCGACAACGGCCGCGAGCCGTTCAGCGGCGAGCGTCAAAGCTGCCGCCGCGCAGGGCGACAGCCCGTCGGAGTTTTCTCGCCTGCTGGTGCGCAACCAGAATGCGGCTGCTGTTTCGCAGCGGTCCGCTTCGGCTGCGGACAAGCCCCCGTCGCAACATCGGCCCGTGTCGCCAGCGCCGACTCCGCGCGCCGAGCCCGCCCGGTCTTCGCCACCGGATCACCCCCGCGCTGCTGCAACGGAGGCGGTGGCCGATGTCGCCGACGATGCCGCGGCGAACACCACCGGATCAGCCTCGCGCGCGCAGTCGGCGCAGCGGCTCGCCACGGCCGAATCGAAGGCCATCGTCTCGCTGGACGCGGGGCCAGTCGACGCGGCGCCGGCCGACCCGATCGCGGCCGACCCCACCGAGCTGAAGGACCGCGCTGCTGCAGTCGCCGCCCCGCTCGCCTCGACTGTCGTTGATCTGGCATCGATCGCGGTCTGGGGTGCCCTGCCGATGTCCCAGGTCACGCCGCCGGGGCCTGCAGCGGCAGGCGAGATCGCGGGTGCGGGTCAGGCTGCCGCACTCGTCAGCGGATCGACGGCCCCCCTCGAACGCCCGCTCGACGCCCCCACCGCAGCGCCGCTGACCGCCGAGGCGCTGCGCGCGAATGAATCGAGCGACTCCCTGCTGGCGCCCATGGCCGAGTCGGCGACCCGGTTGCCCATCGATAAGGCGGCGATCGCGATCGATGCCGGACTAGCTGCGGCGAATGCCCCCGATCCACTGCCCGATGCCACGCTGGCCGCCTTGGCGACACTGTCCGGCGGTGTGCGTCCGGAGTCCGAGCGCGCGCTGCGCCCCGACACCGATCACACGCCCGCGTCCGCCTGGGCGATCGGTGCGCCCGGTGCGTCGACGCAGCCGCGTGGTGTCGAGGCTGCGGCGCCACCGGCGTCCGCCAGCGTCGCCACCCCACTCACCGACGGCGGATTCCACGAAGCGCTCGGCCTGCAAGTCAGCCTGTTGGCGCGCAACGGCATCCACCAAGCCGAGCTGCGGTTGAATCCGGCCGACATGGGCCCGGTGTCGGTGCAGATCACGATGAACGGCGACCAGGCCCGGGTCGACTTCGGCGCCGACCTGGCGCAGACGCGGCAGGTCATCGAGGCCGGTTGGGCCGAGTTGGCGGCGTCGTTGCGGGAAGCGGGATTCACGCTGAGTGGCGGCGGCGTGTCGGAGCATGCGCGCCAGCGCAGCGCCCCCCACAAGCAATCGGCGCAGACGCCGGCGGGCACCGATTCGTCAGCCGATCTGCAAGACGGCGCGGTCACTGCCGTGCGGCCGGCGCGGCCGCGCGTCGGCGCGGCTTTGGATCTCTACGCGTGATCTGTCGCGGGTGAGACCGCGCCGGGTTGCGGCCCGGTAGCGCCGCGCATCGCGACCGCCTGGCGGGGGTGCTGCGGGGCGAGTTGCGGATCGCACTGGAATTTCAGCGGCGTAAAAGTCATCCCGTGGCCGCGTCGTCGCCGAACGCGATCGGGCATGCAGATTGCCGGGTCGTATCGCCGATTCGCGCATCGCGGCGTCCTGCCCATCGCCTTCTCAAGGCACGCCGCTTGCCGCCCCGACACGTCAGCACTTGACCCTACCAACCATTTTTCAAAGGACCTGCCATGGCAACTTACAACAATGAAATGAACCCGCCTCCATTCACCAGCACCCCTGTCGGTCTGGCTGGCGCACGCGTTGCCTGGAGCAGCATTTGGACCGGCTTCCTGGTCACAGTGGGTGTCTTCCTGGTGCTCAGCACTCTGGGGCTGGCCATCGGCATATCGGCTGCCGACGTCGGGCCTGAAGCCGAAGGCAACATGGGCGGTCTGAGCATCGGTGCTGCCATTTGGAGCGGCCTCACGCTGTTGATTGCGTTGTTCGTCGGCGGCATGGTCGCCACGCGCAGCGGACTGGTCTACGACCACGCCGCCGGCATCGTCGAAGGCATGCTGGTCTGGGTGTTGTCGATCATTGCAATCATCTACCTGGCGGGCAGCGGCATCGGTGCGGTTGCCAGTGGCGCTTCCGGGCTGCTTGGCGGCATCACGCGCGGTGCCTCGGCGGCCGTCAGCAATGTCGATCTGTCCAACATCGGCAGTGGCAACGTGGACGACGTGCTTGCACGGCTTCGCGACCCGAAGACGGTGCAAGTCGTCGCAGCGGCCACCGGCACCAACCAAGATGAAGCACGCAGCACGCTGAGTGGGATTGCACAACGCGTGGAAGCGGCAAGAAGCGATCCGGATCGCGCTGCAGCCGAAGCAGGCGACGGCATGCAGCAGTTGATCGACAAGGCCAAGGCGCGGGTGGATCAAGCCGCCGCACGCGCGCAGCCCTATGCCTCGGCGACGGCATGGATCACGTTCGCCGCCATGATCGTGTCGCTCGGCGCAGCCATTGCCGGCGCGTTGGCGGGCCGTGCCCAGGCCCAGCGCAGGCTCGTGGTCGGGCGGGTCTCGACCAGTTGATCCGCATCGCACCGGTGCTGGCCGCAGCAGCGGGTCGAGAAGCTTCAACCCACCACGCACCGCTCGAGGCCCCATGCCGAATTTGCAACTGAATCGGGTGACCGAGATCGCGGCGGTGACGACCCGAACGGTCGAAACCGCGAAAGTTTTCATTCGCACCCGGGTTCATTCGAGTGAGCAATGGATTCAGCCGCCTGCGCTCGAACGGTGCGAAGTCGATGTGCAACGGCTTTGCGTCAACGAGGTCGTCGACACGCTGCCTTCGACCCGCGTGGTGGGTGAGGTGACGATCGTTCCGGTGTTCGAGGAAACCTTCGTCGTGGTGCGGCAATGGCTCGTGAAGGAAGAGTTGCACATCCGCACCCGGCGCACCGCCGGCACACCGGCGCCTCAGCGCGTGGTGTTGCGCAGCGAGTCGATCGAAATCGAACGTGTGGCAACGGCCCACGCGTCACACAAGGACAGTGACCTCCAGGCCACGATTTCCGAATCAAGCCGAGCGACCCTGTAGTCGGGCCGCTCGCGACGCGCCCACTGATCGACGGTAGACATTGCACCTGACATCCCGGCGCCCCCCACCCCAACTTGAGAAGGATCCCGCATGAACAACGTATTGGTAGCCATATTCGATGAAGCAAACGAAGCAACCACCGCGCGTAGCCGGCTGGAAGCGTTCGGCATACCGGCAGAGTCGATTCGCATCGAGCAAAACCGAACCGACTCCGAGGACTTGGCCGCAACGAACGCCGAGCCGAAAAGTCGCCGCGGATTTTTTGCTGAACTGTTCGGCATCGGAGACGACGACTCCAAAGACGAGTCGGGCGACTACGCCGAGGCGGTGCGCCGCGGCAGCGTGGTCTTGACCGTAAAGCTTGCCGACGACGACGACGAACGTGCCGATGAAATTACCGACATCCTCGAGGACTGTGGTGCGATCGACGTCGACGAACGCGTCGACCGTTGGAAGGCAGGCGGCTACAGTGGGCACGATGAGTCGGCTTTGCCGTTGTCGGCTCAACAGCGAGACACCGAACGCAATGAAATGCTCAACGTGATCGCCGAAGAAGTGAAGGTCGGCAAACGCGAAGTCGAAGGCGGCGGCGTTCGCGTTCGCCGCCGCGTCACGCAGCAGCCGTTCGAGCAAGAAGTCTCGCTGCGCGAGCAACACGCCGTGACGTCGCGGGTGGCCGTCGACCGCGCCGCCGACCCGCAGGAGTTGCAAGCCGCTTTTACCGATCGCACGATCGAACTGCGCGAAACAGCAGAAGAAGCCGTGGTGTCGAAAACCGCGCGCGTCGTCGAAGAAGTCCGTGTCGGTACCGAGTCGACCGAGCGCAAACAGATGATTCGCGAATCGCTGCGCCGAAGCGATGTGGACATCGAGCGCATCGAGCCGGCACCTCAGCCCACGCAAGGCGCGCAAGGTGATCGCCAGAAGTATCCAGGCATCGAGCGGCGATCGGGCGCCTGGGCTGCCCACACCGGCGCCGAACGCCGCGCTGGCGCGTAAACGCTGGCTGTCGTGTAAGTTTCAAGGAGTCCAACACATGAAGAAATTGATTCTTGCCGCGCTCGGCGGCCTGGCCATCCGTTGGTTGCAAAAGCGTTTGGCACGTCCCCGACTGTGAACTGACGGAACGCGCCGAAGGCAAGCAGCCGCGTACTTGTCGTGACCCAGTGGATCATCGAAACGATGATCCACCGCCCCGAAACGCAACGACAGCAAATCAGCTGCCGGCAGCCGGGAGCAAGACCCGCTACTTCAATGGGTACGCCCGAGCAAAGCTCGAACACGCAAGGGCGCAGCCGAAGCGAACACCTCAAATCGCTGGTGTTCAGACCCTCTTTTTTGGTTACTTTTTTCTGGGTCAGCGGAAAAAAGTAACTCGGCTGCCAGGTCGAGACCCGGCGCGCTGCATCGCAAGCGCACCAAGCAGCACCGTACTGCACAGCACACCACTGCAAAGCGCTGCAAGCGACACCCCCGTCGCCTTCACTCGACGCGCAAGCGTCATAACCCCCCCATTTCAGCCCCTTATCAAGGCATCGATTCTCGATGCCGTTTTGATAATGAACCGAGTGTCGGCACCTGACGAATCAGCGTGGCGGCGCTGGATTGCGCTCATCACCCGAAGGAATTGCCATGGCCACTGCCGCCGCCCCCGCTGTCGAAGTCAGTGACGTCGTGCCTAAAAAGGGCAAGAAAAAGCTGATCATCATGGTCGCGGCGGCGCTGCTGGTGGTGCTGGTCGGTGGGGGTGCCGCCGCCTTCATGATGAAGCAGAAGGCCGCTGCCGAAGCGGCTGCGGCCGAGGATGGCGATGGCGATGGCGAAACGCCGGCTGCAGCCCCTCATGCCAAGAAGGGCGAGCACAAGAGCCCGCCGCTGTTCGTGCCGCTGGAGCCGTTCGTCGTCAACCTGGCCGACCGCGACAGCGAGCGCTATGCGCAGATCGGCATCACCTTGCAGATCGACGAGGCGAAGTTCGCCGATGAATTGAAGCTCTACCTGCCGGCGGTGCGCAACGGCATCCTGATGGTGCTGGCGCACAAGACCTCGACGGAGCTGCTCGAGCGCAGCGGCAAGGACAGGCTGGCGGCCGAGATCATGCGCGAGGCGGTGCGCCCGATGGGCATCGAGATCGCAGTCGATGACGAGGAAGCGGCCGCTTCGGAGCAGGCCGCCGCGGCCGACCCCGATGCCGAGGAAGCGCCCAAGCCGAAGAAGAAAAAGAAGAAGCCACCGGCGATGCACAACCCGGTGACCGGCGTCAATTTCTCCAGCTTCATCATTCAGTGAGCGCGGTGCACGCATGAACCAGCAGATCCTGTCGCAAGACGAAGTCGATGCGCTGCTGCAAGGCATCACCGGCGACAGCCAGGCGCCCGAAGTTGAAGACGCGCCCTCGGGCGGCATTCGCAACTACGACATCGCGAGCCAGGAACGCATCGTCCGCAGCCGCATGCCGACGCTCGAGGTCATCGGCGAGCGCTTCGCCCGCAACATCCGCAGCGGCTTGTTCAACATGATCCGAAAAACCCCTGAGGTGTCGATCGGCGGCATCAAGGTGCAGAAGTACAGCGCCTTCCTGCGCGAGATCGTGGTGCCGACCAATTTCAACATCGTCGGCGTCAAACCGCTGCGCGGCAGCGGGCTGATCGTCTGCGATCCGACGCTGGTGTTTGCGGTGATCGACGCGCTGTTCGGCGGCGCGGGCAAGTACCACACGCGCATCGAAGGCCGCGATTTCTCGCCGACCGAACTACGCATCATCGCGCGGCTGGTCGAGGTGATCACCACCGAATACAAGAAGGCCTGGGTCGGCATCTACCCGCTCGAGCTCGAGTACCAGCGCTCGGAGATGCAGCCGCAGTTCGCCAACATCGCAACGCCAGGCGAGATGGTGGTCGCCACTTCGTTCACGCTGGAGATCGGCGACTCGACAGGCACCATTCACTTCTGCTTTCCGTACTCGACGCTGGAGCCGATCCGCGATGTGCTGTATTCGGCAATGCAAGGCGATGCCGCCGAGCCCGACCGCCGCTGGGTCGACCTGATGAAGGAGCAGATCCAGTCGGCCGAGGTGGAACTGGTGGCCGAACTGGCGACCGCACCGGCCACCGTCGAGCAACTGCTGTCGTTCAAGGCGGGCGACTTCATCGAGCTCGATCTGCACCCCGGCATCGAAGCCAAGATTTCCGGCGTGCCGGTGCTGGAGTGCCACTACGGCATCGCGAACGGGCGCTACGCGCTGAAGGTCGATCAACTGTTGACCAGCTCGAACATGGGCTGGCTGGGAGCGAAACATGTCTGACGAAGCCGCACTGCAAAAACAATCCGACGACGACGCGATGGCGGCCGAATGGGCGGCGGCACTGGCCGAATCCACCCCCGAGTCGGCACCTTCCAGCGAGCCGTTCGCCACCGGCGTGCAAACCACCGTCGACTCGGTGGCACCGGCCAAGTTCACCAACTTCGCCAGCGATTCGGGTGCGGTGGCGGGCAACGACATCAACATGATCCTGGACATCCCGGTGCAGCTCACCGTGGAGCTGGGCCGCACGCGCATTCCGATCAAGCACATCCTGCAGCTGGCGCAGGGATCGGTGGTCGAACTCGAAGCGATGGCCGGCGAGCCGATGGATGTGCTGGTCAACGGCTACCTGATCGCGCAGGGCGAGGTGGTGGTGGTCAACGACAAATTCGGCATCCGCCTGACCGACATCGTGACGCCGAGCGAACGCATGCGCCGCCTGAGCCGCGCGTCGTGACGGCTCGCACCGCGCTGTCCCGATGAACACCCTGCCGCTGACCTCGCTGCTGTGGTTCGCAGCCATCATCGTCGTCATCCCGCTGGCGCTGTGGCTGCTCAAGCGCACGCCGCTCGGCGGTGGCGCTGCGGGCGATGTGATGCGCAGTGTTGCGGCGCTGCCGCTGTCGACTTCGCAGCGCATCCTGACGGTCGAGGTCGGGCGCGGCGATCAACGCCGCTGGCTGGTGCTCGGCGTGACGCCGCACAGCATCACCACGCTGCACACGATGGAGCCTCCTGCGGATGAGGCGGGTGCTCTCGCACGGCGCGATGGCGGCACTGCGGGCGGATCGTTCGCGCAGGTGTTGCAACGTTTTCGAGGCACGGCAGCGTGAGGACACACGTGAGCCGTGATGACCTCCCCACCCGCAAAGGGCGAGGGAGCCGGGCCTGCACCCTCGTCGTGTTGCTGCTCGCCTCAGCTGCCGTCCCTGCCTTCGCCCAAAGCCCCGGCGCCAACCTGCCGCTGGTGATCGGGCAGGGCGCGCAAGGCACCAGCTACTCGGTGCCGATCCAGACGCTGCTGTTCTTCACCGCGTTGAGCTTTCTGCCGGCGGTGCTGCTGCTGATGACCGGCTTCACCCGCATCGTCATCGTGCTCAGCCTGCTGCGCCAGGCCATGGGCACGCAGGCCGCGCCACCGAACCAGGTGATCGTCGGTCTGAGTCTGTTCCTCACGTTCTTCGTCATGAGCCCGACCATCGACCGCGTCTACGCCGAAGCCTACGAGCCGTTCAACACCAACCAGATCGCCTTCGACGAAGCCCTGAAGCGCGGCGAGGTGCCGATGCGCGAGTTCATGCTCAAGCAGACGCGTCAGGCCGATGTGATGCTGTTCGCGCGCCTCGGCAAGATCGACCCGGCGGTGAAGGCCGCCGACGTGCCGTTCAAGGTGCTGGTGCCGGCGTTCGTCACCAGCGAATTGAAGAGCGCATTCCAGATCGGCTTTCTGATCTTCATTCCCTTTCTCGTCATCGACATGATCGTCGCCAGCGTGTTGATGAGTCTGGGCATGATGATGCTCAGCCCGGTGCTGGTCGCGCTGCCGTTCAAGCTGATGCTGTTCGTGCTGGCCGACGGCTGGAATCTATTGCTCGGATCGCTCGCCGCGAGCTTCGCTTGACGCCGCCGCCGATCGGGTTGTCATTCCCGCGCCCTTTTCTCGTACCTGCGCCCTTTTGTCATTCCCGCGCAGGCGGGAATCCATCTCGCCGCAGCGAAGCATCCCCGCCTGAGCGGGCATGACGACTCAATCCGGCACCGCACCTGACGACAAATGGATTCACAACAAGTCTTCACCTACGGCCAACAGGCACTGCATCTGCTGCTGATGGTTTCGGCGCCGGTGCTGCTGACGGTGCTGGGCGTCGGCCTGTTGGTCAGCATCTTCCAGGCCGCCACGCAGTTGAACGAACCCACCCTGTCGTTCGTGCCGAAGATCCTGGCCGCCGTCGGCGTGCTGACGATCGCCGGCCCGTGGATGCTGACCACGCTGGTCGAGTATCTGCAGCGCACGCTGCAAGCGATTCCGACCGTCGTGGGTTGATCCCGCACCGCGCGCACCTGCCATGCTGACCTTCGACGAGGCGCAGATCTGGGCCTGGGTCAGCCCGCTGGTGTGGCCGTTCCTGCGCGTGCTGGCCTTGCTCGGCGTGGTGCCGGTGATCGGCCAGCGCAACGTGCCGGCGCGGGTGCGCGTGGCGCTGTCGTTCCTGATCGCCGTGGCGGTGCAGCCGTCGTTGCCGCCGATGCCGGTGGTC
>JANMTL010000281.1:0-8125 GCA_031390425.1 Rhizobacter sp. | reverse complement strand
GACTCAACCGCCCATCAGCGCTTCAACTGCTGATACACCACCGTCTCGAAATCGACGAACCCCGGGTAGGACGACACGTCCTGGAACGGCCGCGTGCTCAAAGCCGAGACGGTCGAGCAGATGTCGCGCAACGGTTTGGGTGCGCTCAAGGTCGGTGGCTGGCCGACTTCGATCCCGTCGCTGTCGAACGCGGGTGAGTTTTTCCCCGGCCTGTCGAAGTCGTGGGCCTACACCTTCATGGTCAACGATGAAGACACCCCGACCGGCCGCCCGGCGGGCTCACTGATGTGGGCGGGCCTGGCCAACTTGTTCTACTGGATCGACCGCAAGAACAGCATCGGCGGCTTCTGGGGCACACAAATCCTGCCGTTCCAGGACGTGTCGTCCTACCCGGGGTTCGTCGATTTCGAGACGGTGGTGTATCAGCAGTTGAAGCGCTGATGGGCGGTTGAGTCGACGCACGCAAGGGGTCGCGGTGGCGGCCGCCTGCGTTGCACCCCGCGCCGAACCCGCGAGCCCGCCCATGTCGATCCCTGACTACCAGTCCCTCATGCTTCCGTTGCTGCGGTTGGTGGCTGATGGCACCGAGCGCGCATTCCGCGACGCCGTGGAAAAGCTGGCCGTCGAGTTCTCACTCACCGACGACGAGCGCGCCGAGCGGCTCCCCAGCGGCACCCAGGATGTGTTCGGCAACCGGGTCGGCTGGGCGCGCAGCTACTTGAAGCAGGCCGGGCTGCTCGCTGCCCCGAGGCGCGGGGTGTTTTGCATCACGGGTGAAGGGCAGGCCTTGCTTGCCAGGAGCCCGCTGAAGATCGACAACAACGCACTGAGCCAGTACGCGTCATTCCGTTCGTTTCGAGCGCGCGGCAAAAGCGAAGACGAAACGAAGTTGTTGTTGCCCATTGAGACCGCTACGGCGGCCACGCCCGAAGACGAGATGGCCCGCGCGTATCAGCAGATTCGCAAGGCACTGGAGGCCGAACTGTTGGAGCAGGTCAAAGCGTCCACCCCCGCATTTTTCGAGCGGCTGGTCGTCGATCTGATCATCGCTATGGGCTACGGCGGTTCGGCCCAAGATGCGGGTCGCGCCATCGGCCGCAGCGGTGATGGCGGCATCGACGGAATCATCAAGGAAGACCGGCTGGGCCTCGACGTCATCTACCTGCAAGCCAAGCGCTGGGACAGCACCGTCGGGCGCCCCGAAATTCAAAAATTTGCCGGTGCCTTGCAGGGCCAGCGCGCGTCCAAAGGCGTCTTCATCACCACCTCGAACTACTCGCGCGAAGCGATCGACTACGTGAACCTGATCGCCACCAAGATCGTGCTGATCGATGGCGACATGCTGACCCGTTTGATGGTCGATCACGGCGTTGCCGTGACCACCATCGGCGCCTACGAGATCAAGAAGATCAACTCCGATTATTTCGACGGTGCGTGATGCGCGCTCACGGCCGAGCGTGCGGGTTGCAGTGCGCGAATGCCTAACGACGCCGCAGCGGTAGCTGGGCGCTGGGCGCTGGCCACGCTGAAACCGTTCCGATTAACCTGCCTATAACCGCACCGTGCGCCCGACGAAAAGAATCGGCCCGGTGGGACGATTCAGTGGCGAGCCGCCGGCGGGTTCGAGCGTCAGTTCGAACAACTGCTGTTCGCCCACGGCGGGCAGCATGGTCACCGGCAGTTCGGTCGTGCGGTCGGCGGTGACCAGGCCCAGCGATGTCGGCCCGGTGGCGCCTTGCGGTTTGGTCCAGAACTGCAGCGTTTTGCCAGCAGTCACCGACGTGGTGCTGCCCAACGGGATCAGGCGCACGCTTTTCCCGCTCGTCACCTCGACAAGCCAGCCGGTCGCGCCGTCGGTCGGCGCTTGCAGCACCGCCAAATAGCGTATCGGCGGCGTTTCGGGTGGCGCCATCAGCTTCAGGCCCAGCACGCTGGCCAGTGCAACCGACGCGGCCAGGGCAATGCTGCCCGTCCACTGCCAGCGCCGCAGCCGCTGCCAAACCGGGTCGTTGGCGGCGGGTACGCCGTGGTCAGCCGGGCGCACCGGCGGGGCGGCCTTCACGGGCGGCGGCAGGTCGGCTTCGATCGCCGACCACAGTTCGGCCAGCGGCTGAACCGGCGCCACGCGGGTGGCCAACGGCAGCAGGCGGTCCTGCCAAAAGTAAACCTCGGCGAGCAGCGCCGGATTCAAGCGCAGCGCGCGCTCGAAAGCTTCGTGATCGGCTGCGTTCAAGGTCCCGAGCACGTATTCTCCGGCCAAGGCCTCGGGGTGTTCAGCGTTGTCGAGTGTCATGACAGACACGCTTTCAGCGCGATCAAGCCGCGACGGATCCACGACTTGACGCTGCCCACCGGCGCGTCGAGCCGCTGCGCAATCTGTTCGTGTGTGTAGCCTTCAACAAACGCGAACATCACGCATTGGCGCTTACTGTTATCGAGCGCCGCGAGGCAGCGGTTGAGCAGCTCTGCGTCGAGTACCGGTGACTCGGCCGCAGGGTGGTTGTCGGCCTGTGCGTCGGCGTAAGCCTCGATATCGTCACCGACTGCGGTTTCGCGCCCGGCGCGCCGCACCTCGTCAAGCGCCCGATGCCGCACCACCGTGTAGATCCAGCCGCGTGCTGAACCGAGCAATCGCTGGTACGTGTGGGCGCGCTGCCATATCTGCAGGAAAGCGTCTTGCAGCACGTCATGGGCCGCATCGCGGTTGCGCACGATGCGCAATGCCACGCCGAGCAACCGTCCCGACTCGCGGTGGTACAGCTCCTGCAGCGCAACCCGATCGCCGGCGGCACAGGCTTCGAGGGTCGTTTCGTAATCAAACGGATCGTGCAGGGTGGCTGCGCCCGTGTTGGGGGTAGTGAGTTTCAAACAGAAGCTCCGTGGGGTTCAAAAATTCTTTGCCTTCACGGTCGGCCTGCCCAGTGCTTGCCTCGCAGCTCGAAGGACGCACGCTGCTGTCGGCGCGAATCGGGCCAGACCGCCATGCGCATGTGCATTACGGCGCAGCAAAACATTCAGATGCAATTCTGGCGAGAAAAATATTCATCGCCTCCCTGCATCCGTCGGGGTGGCCGTCGGAGTAGTGCCTGTCGTGAGCTCGATCGGTGTCCGCGTCGAGAGTTGATCCGTCCCGCAACGCACTGCGGTGCGGCTTTGCAGCTCGATTCGCCACCACGGTCTCCGTCTGTGTCCCACCTGTCCCATCCCATTTAGAACGACTTCCAATTCAGGAGAAACATCATGATGAAACGTCTGTCCCTGATCGCTGCGGCGACTCTCATGTCGGCAACCTTTGCCGCTCCAGCGGCCGCTCAGTGGTCGTCTGGCTCGTACGACTCGCATGGCTCGACCGGTTCTTATTCGGGCGGGTCTTGCGCCAGCGGTTCTGACAGCCGCAGCCAGTATGACTCGTCGAGGTCGCTGCAAGTGGTCGGTCTGACCAGCGACAACCGCCTGGTTTGCTTCAACGAGTTTGCGCCGCAAGACGCCCGCAACATCGGCTTCGTGTCCAACCTTTCCGGCGGCGATACCGCCCTGATCGGCATCGACTTCCGCGTGCAGAACCGGCTGATGTACGGCGTCGGCAACGCAGGCGGCGTCTATGTGATCGACACTTCCAACGCCGTCGCCACCCTCGTCAACCGCCTGACCGTCGCACTCGACGGCAGCCCGTCGTACGGGGTCGACTTCAACCCGGCAGCAGATCGCCTGCGCATCACCAGCAGCAAGGGCCAAAACCTGCGGCACAACCTGAATACGGGCGGCGTCACCATCGCTGACAGCACCCTCAACTACGCCCCGGGCACCACCGCACTCGGCATCGTCGGGTCGGCCTACAGCAACAACGACCTGAGCCTGAACACCGCCACCACGCTGTACGCGCTCGATTCGACGCTCGATCAGATCGCACTGCAGTCACCGCCGAACCTCGGCACGCTGGCGGCCACCGGCAAACTGACGGTCGACGCCACCGAGGTCGCTGGTTTCGACATCTACAGCAAGATTCGCGATGCCGTCACCGTCGATGTTCAATCACTCGCATCGATCAAAACGGCCGACGGCTCGATGGGCCTGTACAGCGTGAAGCTGCCGACCGGCAAGGCAAGCTTGCGCGGTGCGTTCGGTAACCAGAACATGGTGATCGACATCGCGATCCCGCTGAATCAACTTTGAGCGGCAAGCAGCGCTGACAACTCAAGGGGGTCGGGCTGAGCGACTGCGTCGGTCTCGCCGTCGGATTCGCTCAGGCGGCCAACGCTTCGTCCAGCACTTCAATCCAATGCCGCACCGGCGTCGTGGTGCCGGTCTGCAAATGCTGGATGCAGCCGACGTTGGCCGACACGATGACCTGTGCTTCGACCTCGGCCAGGTTCGCCAGCTTGCGGTCGCGCAACTGGTAGGCCAGCGTCGGTTGCAACACCGAATAGGTGCCGGCCGAGCCGCAGCACAGGTGGCTCTCGGAGGGCGACAGTTGCACGTCGAAGCCGAGCGCGCCGAGGTGCCTCTCGACACCGCCGCGCAGTTGCTGAGCGTGCTGCAGCGTGCAGGGCGGATGGAAGGCGAGGCGGGTCGTCGGCTTGCGATGGATGCGCGGCTGCAGTAAAGGTAGCAAGAGAGGCACCAGCTCAGGCAGCAGTTCGCTCAGGTCCCGCGTGAGTTCGCTGATGCGTTTGGCCTTGTCGGCGTACGCCTCGTCGTGGGCCAGCGCGTGGCCGTAGTCCTTGACGGTGGCGCCGCAGCCCGACGCGTTCATCACGATCGCCTCGACCTTGCCCGACACCACGCTGGGCCACCAGGCGTCGATGTTGCGGCGCATGTCGGCCAGGCCGCCCTGCTGATCGCCTAAGTGGCTGCGGATCGCGCCACAGCAGCCGGCCTCTTCGGCCACCACCGTCTGGATGCCCGCCACGTCGAGCACGCGCGCGGTGGCGCTGTTGATGTTGGGCAGCATGGCCGGTTGCACGCAGCCCATCAGCATCAGCACCTTGCGCGGGTGCTCGCGCTGTGGCCAGCGGTGTGCGCGAGCGTTTTCGGCAGCACTCGGCTTCGGCGAAACCTTGCCCTTGAGCGACGCTGGCAGCAGCGGCCGGGCGAGCTGGCCGAGCTTCATCGCCGGGGCGAACAGCGGTGACGTGAGCCCTTCTTTCAACAGCCAGCGCACCGCCTGCTCGCTGCGCGGGCGTTCGACCTTTTCATCGACGATGCGTCGGCCGATCTCGACCAGCTCGCCGTATTCCACGCCCGACGGGCAGGTGGTTTCGCAGTTGCGGCAGGTCAGGCAGCGGTCGAGGTGCTGTTGGGTCTTGCGCGTGGGCTGCACGCCTTCGAGCACCTGCTTGATCAGGTAAATGCGCCCTCGCGGCCCGTCGAGTTCGTCGCCGAGCAACTGGTAGGTCGGGCAGGTGGCGGTGCAGAAGCCGCAATGCACGCACTTGCGCAAGATCGCTTCGGCGGTGTCACCGTCGCGCGTGCCTTTGAATTCAGGGGACAGGTTGGTTTGCATGGTCGGGAGTCGAGTGTCTCAGGCGGGCAGCAGCCGCAACAGCAAAGGGATGATCCACGGCAGCAGCAGCGCTGCGGCCACCACCTGCAGGCCGAGTGCCAGCCCGGCGTAGGCGCCCGCGTCGGGGTGCTCCTGCATCGCACGCGCGGCGCCGATGCCATGGGCCGCGGTGCCGATGGCGAAGCCGCGCACCGGGTGGGCCGCGATGCCCAGCGCATCGAACAGGTACTTGCCGCTGAGTGCGCCGACCAGCCCGGTCAGCACCGCGAACACCGCCGCCAGCGCGGGGATGCCGCCGAGCTGCTCGGCGATGCCCATCGCGACCGGCGCGGTCACGGATTTCGGCGCCAGCGAGCGCAGCAGCTCGGGCGGCAACTCGAGCGACCAGCCGATCACAACAGCGCTGCCCGCCGCCGCCAGCCCGCCGACCAGCGCGGCCACGGTGACTGCGACGGCGCGCTCGCGCAACTCGGCGCGGCGTTGCCACAGCGGCCAGGCCAGCGCAACCACTGCGGGCCCGAGCAGGAAGTGGATGAACTGCGCCCCCGAAAAATAGGTCGGGTACGGTGTGTCGCTGAGTGTGAGGAGCAGCGCCAGCACGATCACTGTCCACAGCACCGGATTGGCCCAGGGGGCCTGCGCGACGCGCAAATAGACGCTGTGCGCCAGCACGTAAGTGACGATCGTCGCGGTCAGGCCGAACAGCGGCGTGGCCGACAGGTAGACCCAGAGTTCGACGAAGTTGGGCATCGTGCGCGGGGAACCAGATCAGCGAGAGGGAGGAGCCGGTTTCGGCGGGCCGTCTGAAGTCTGCTTCGGCAACAAGGCGCGCAACACCAGCGCCGTCACGGCCAGACCGATCCAGGTCGACAGCACCAAGGCGACCACGAGGCGCGCGCCGTACTGCGACACCAGGCCCAGGTGCGTCATCACGCCGACGCCCACCGGCACGAACAGCAGCGACAGGTGCGCCAGCAGCAAGTCGGCAATCTCGCCGACCGGGCCGCGCACCGCCGCCCAGCGCAGCGCGAGCATCAGGATCAGCATGCCGATCACCGGCCCGGGCAGACCGATCGGCGCGGCGCGCGCCAGCAGCTCACCGGCCGACTGGCAGGCCAGCAGCCAGGCGAGGCCTTTCAGCGGTTCGGCGGTCGGCGTCACGGCCGACCGCGATCGCAGTGCATGACGGCCGCGCGCATGACAAGCCAGCGCACCACCAACCTGCGCATCACCAGCCTGCACATCACCAGCCCGAATACAGCCGGCCGGGATTGAACACCCCGTGCGGATCGAAGGAGCGCTTCAGCTCGCGGTGCACGCGGTCCAGCGGCGAAGCCAGCGGTACGAAGACGCCCGCCGATTTGTCGAGGCTGCGATACAGCGTCGCGTGGCCGCCGACACGCGTGGCGATCTCGCGCAGGTGGGCCACGGTTTCGGGCAGCACGTTCGGCGTCACGCACCAGCGCTGGCCGCCAGCCCATTCGATCAGCGGTGTGCCGGGCAGCGCCAGCATCGGCGTGGTCTGCGGCACCGACAGCCGCCACAGCGCGCCGCCAGCCTGCACGGCAGCGTGCGCGGCGGTGAAGAATTCGTCGCGGTGATCGCGCAGGCCAGCCCAAAAAGAATCGGCCAGATCGGGCTCGACGACTTCGCCACCGAGCGCCTGGAACTTCGCCGTGGCGGCCTGCACCGCCGCCGCCGCGCCGCGCAGCCGCACGACGAGCCTCTCGTTCCACAGCGCACTCGCATTCAGCGGCAGCGGCTGGCCGCCCCACTGGTGCAGTTGCGACAGCGCGGCGGCGGCGTCCAGGTCGAAGCGCAGCGTGCTGGTGGCCGGTGCCACCGGCAGCACCTTGATCGACACCTCGGCGATCACGCCCAGCGTGCCGAGCGAGCCGACCAGCAGGCGCGACACGTCGTACCCGGCCACGTTCTTGATCACCTGCCCGCCGAAGCTCAGCACCTCGCCCCGGCCGTTGAGCAGTGTCGCGCCGAGCACGTAGTCGCGCACCGCGCCGACCGCTGCGCGCGACGGGCCCGACAGGCCCGCAGCGATCATGCCGCCGACGGTGCCGCGCGCGCTGGGTTCCTCACCGGTTTCGTCACCGAAATGCGGCGGCTCGAACGGCAGGCACTGACCCTTCTCGGCGAGCGCCGCCTCCAGTTCGGCCAGCGGCGTACCGCAGCGCGCGGTCACCACCAGCTCGGTCGGCTCGTAACTCGAAATGCCGCACAGCTCGGTGGTGTCGAGCCGTTCGCCCTGCGGTGCCTCGCCGTAGAAGTCCTTGGTGCCGCCGCCGCGGATGCACAGCGGCGTGCCGGTGTGCTGGGCGGTCTGGACGCGGTCGATCAGGCGCGCGAGCGCGGGGTCGTCATCAATCATCGGGCGTCACGAACCTGTCAAAAACGGGGCAGGTCGGGAAACGGCAGCAGGCCTTTGCGCACATGCATCTTTCCGTACTCGGCGCAGCGGTGCAGGGTCGGGATCACCTTGCCGGGGTTCAGCAACTCGGTCGGGTCGAACGCGCGTTTCACCGCGAACATCTGCGCGCGCTCGGCGGGCGTGAACTGCACGCACATCGAGCTGAGCTTCTCAATCCCGACGCCGTGCTCGCCGGTCAC
>JANMTL010000244.1:0-7366 GCA_031390425.1 Rhizobacter sp. | reverse complement strand
CAGCTTCACCACCGCAGGCGGGCCGCGGCCCGTCAAGAGCGCGCGCGTGGTGGGCGATGTGCTCGGCCGCTTCCACCCGCACGGCGACACCGCCGCCTACGACGCGCGGGTGCGCAGGGCGCAGGACTGTTCGCAGCGCTATCCGCTGATCGACGGGCAGGGCAATTTCGGCTCGCGCGACGGCGACGGCGCGGCGGCGATGCGCTACACCGAGGCGCGTCTGGCGCCCATCTCCCGGCTGCTGCTCGACGAGATCGACGAAGGCACGGTCGACTTCATCTCGAACTACGACGGCTCGACACAAGAGCCGCGCCAGTTGCCCGCGCGGCTGCCGTTCGTGCTGCTCAACGGTGCCAGCGGCATCGCGGTCGGCCTGGCCACCGAGATCCCGAGCCACAACCTGCGTGAGGTCGCGCTGGCGGCGATCGCGCTGATCAAGAACGACACGCTCGGCGATGACGAACTCGCCGCGTTGATCCCCGGCCCCGACTACCCCGGCGGCGGGCAGATCATCAGCCCCGCCGACGACATCCGCGCCGCCTATGCCACCGGCCGAGGCAGCCTGAAGGTGCGCGCGCGCTGGAAGATCGAAGACCTGGCGCGCGGCCAGTGGCAACTGGTCGTGACCGAACTGCCACCCGGCGCCAGCTCGCAGCGCGTGCTCGAAGAGATCGAGGAGCTGACCAACCCGAAGGTCAAGGCGGGCAAGAAGGCACTGAGCGCCGACCAGTTGCAACTGAAGGCGTCGTTGCTCGGTGTGCTGGACGCGGTGCGCGACGAATCGAGCAAGGACGCAGCGGTGCGCCTCGTGTTCGAGCCGAAAACCAGCCGCATCGAACAGAGCGAGCTGATCACGCAACTGCTGGCGCACACCAGCCTGGAGAGCTCGGCGCCGATCAATTTGACGATGGTCGGCGCCGACGGCCGGCCGACGCAGAAGACGTTGCGTCAGATGCTGGCCGAATGGGTCGCGTTCCGGCTGCAAACGGTGCAGCGGCGTTCGCAGCACCGGCTGGGCAAGGTGCTCGACCGCATCCACGTGCTCGAAGGCCGGCAGCTGGTGCTGCTGAACATCGACGAGGTGATCCGCATCATCCGCGCCGCCGACGACCCGAAGGCCGCGCTGATCGAGCGCTTCCGACTGAGCCCGGTGCAGGCCGACGACATCCTCGAGATTCGCCTGCGCCAACTGGCGCGGCTGGAGGCGATCAAGATCGAGCAGGAGTTGAAGGAGCTGCGCGTCGAGCAGGGCAAGCTCGAAGACATTCTCGGCAACCCGGGTTCGCTGAAGCGCACCGTGATCAAGGAAATCGAGGCCGACATCAAGCAGTTCGGCTCGGTCGAAAAAGACCCGCGTCGCACGCTGATCCAGGCCGAGAAGAAGGCGGTCGTCGAAGTCAAGGTGGTCGACGAGCCGGTCACGGTGGTCGTCAGCGCCAAGGGCTGGGTGCGCGCGCTGAAAGGCCACGAGGTCGACGCGGCGGGCCTGCAGTTCAAGGCGGGTGACGCGCTGCTGGCAATGTTCGCCTGCCGAAGCGTGGACGCGCTGCTGGTGTTCGGCACGGAGGCCAATGGCAGCGGTCGGGTGTACTCGACTGCGGTCGGCCTGCTGCCGGGCGGGCGCGGCGATGGTCAGCCGATCACGACGCTGATCGACCTCGAATCGGGCACGCAGCCGGCGCATTACTTCGCGGGTCATGCGGCGCAGACGCTGCTGATCGCGGGCAGCGGCGGCTACGGCCTGCTGGCGCGCGTCGGCGATTTGGTCGCGCGCCAGCGCAGCGGCAAGGCGTTTTCGACACTGGAAGCGGGTGAGACGTTGTTGCCTCCTTCATTGACGACGACGGCATCGGCGGGCGATCAGGTTGGCTGTCTGTCGGCCCTCGGCCGCTTGCTGGTGTTCCCGTTGACCGAGCTGAAGCTGCAACCGAGCGGCGGCCGGGGTTTGACGCTGATCGACCTGGAACCCAAGGACACGCTGGCGAGCGTTGCGGTGTTCTCGCAGGCGCTGCGCATCGAAGGGACCGGGCGCGGCGGCAAGGCACGCGACGAGCTGCTCAAGGGCGCGTCGCTGGCGCCTTATCTGGGCAAGCGGGCACGCAAGGGCAGGTCGCAGGACGCGATCCCGAAGGCGCTGCGGTTGCTGCCCGGATGACAGGCGAAGCGAATGCGTGAGATCGAATTCTGGTTCGAGTTCGGCAGCAATTACAGCTACCTGAGCGTGATGCGCATCGAAGCCGCTGCGGCCCGGCATCAAGTGCCGATTCGCTGGAAGCCGTTTCTGCTGGGGCCGATCTTTCGCAGCTTCGGCTGGAACACCTCGCCGTTCGTGTTGCAAAAAGCGAAGGGCGAGTACGTCTGGAAAGACATGCAGCGCGAGTGCCGCAAATACGGCCTGCCGTGGCAACGCCCGACCACCTTTCCACGTGCTGCGCTGCTGCCGCTGCGCGTGGCACTGGTCGGTGCCGAGCAGCCGTGGATGGGCGCTTATTGCCGTCGCATGATGTCGCTCAATTTCGCTGAAGACCGCGACATCGATGCGCATGATGTCGTCGATGAAGTGCTCGGGCAACTCGGCCTGCCCGCACCGCAGATCATCAGCGAAGCGCTGTCCGATGCCAACAAGCTGAAGCTGCGACGACAGACCGAGGCCGCGCAGGCACTGGGCATCTTCGGCGCGCCGACGTTCTTCGTGCGCGGCGAGATGTTCTGGGGCAACGACCGCCTGGACGACGCGCTGGCCTATGCAGCCGACGCGCCCCACTGAGATCGATGCGCCTGGGTCTGCACGACCCGAACCGCGGCCACCGCCAGCACCACGAACAGCGCCAGGCTCCAGTACGCATACGGCACGCCGAGCAGCGACACCGCGGCGTCGGAGCAGTTGGCATTCACCTGCAGCAGCCACGGCAAGCTGCCGTCGAGGCCGAGGGCGCTGATCACCTTGTCGGCAAAGGTCAGGTTGCACGAGGCTGATTTCGACGCTACCAAGTGCTGGTACAGCGCCGATGCCGCTCCGCTGAGGGACAGCAGCAACGCCAGCACGCCGAGGCCGCGCCGCGCGGTGATCGATGACCACAGCGCGCCGATCAGGCACAGCACGGCGATCGCAAGGTAGATGACGCGTTGCAGGATGCACCAGGGGCAGGGCTGCATGTCGAACACATGCTGCGACACCAGGGCCGCAGCCACCGCGCCGACGCACAGCACCGCCATCGCCAGCAGCAATCGCGTTGCGCTTGACGCCGCAGTCGCCATCACGCGACCTGCGCGACCTGCACGATCAGCTCGATCTCCACACACGCGCCCATCGGAATCTGCGCCACACCGAACGCGCTGCGTGCGTGCTGGCCCTTGTCGCCGAACAGTTCGGCGAGCAATTCGGAGCAGCCGTTGGTGACCAGGTGCTGTTCGGTGTAGCTGCCGGTGCTGTTGACCAAACTCATCACCGTGACGATGCGCTCGACCTGGTTCAGGTCGCCGATGGCGGCGTGCAGCGTGCCCAGCAAGTCGATCGCGACCGCGCGCGCGGCTTGCTTGCCGGTGCCAGTGTCCATGTTCAAGCCAAGCTGGCCGACCCAGGGCTTGCCGTCGCGTTTGGCAATGTGTCCGGACAAGAAAACCAGGTTGCCGGTGCGCACGAATGGCAAATAGGCAGCCGCCGGTGAGGCCAGCGGCGGCAGCTCGATGCCGAGTGCTTTCAAACGGTCGTAGACGGACGCGGATGCAGTCATGAGAGGGTGTTCCGAGGAGGTTGAGGAGCAGCACGAAATCCTACACTGCGACGCATGTTTGCACCCCGCGCTGCCCGAGCCGTGAACACCGGCTGGCGTCTGGCGCTGTGGGGCGCGGCCTGGCCGCTGGGTGCGGCGTTTCAACTGCGCGAGGCGACGCTGCAAGCGCCTGCGGTGTATGCGGCCTGCATGCTGTTGAGTGGTTTGCTGGTGGTGGCAGCCGCAATGCGCAAGCACGCGGTGATCGGCGCGCTGGGCTTGGCGCTGCTGGCTTTCGGCACCACCGGAGAGCGCGCGGCACGTCGGCTGGCCGACGCGTTGCCTGCGGCGATCGAAGGCCGGGATCTGCAAATCACCGGGGTCGTCGCGAGCTTGCCGCAGCGCACCGCCAGCGGGCTGCGGTTTCGCTTCGAGGTCGAGCAGGCGCTGCAGGATGGTCAGCCCGCCGTCGTGCCAGCGACCCTGTCGCTGGGCTGGTATCACGGCTTCGATGCAGACGCGACGCCGACTGCCGCGCAGCTCGAATTGCGCGCCGGACAGCGCTGGAGTTTCGGCGTCCGCCTGCGCCGTCCGCACGGTCTGTCGAATCCGCACGGCTTCGATCAGGAACTGCGCTGGTTCGAAGAAGGCGTGCGGGCCACCGGCTCGGTGCGCGACACACCGACGCCGCTGTTGATCGACCGCGCCGCCGCGCATCCCATCGAACGGCTGCGCCAGCGCGTGCGCGACGCCATCGAAGCCGCCGTGCCCGATCGCCGCGCGGCGGGTGTGTTGGCGGCGTTGGCAGTGGGCGACCAGTCGTCGATCGAGCGCAACGACTGGGAGCTGTTTCGCCGCACCGGCATCTCGCACCTCGTCTCGATCAGCGGATTGCACATCACGATGTTCGCTTGGCTGGCCGGTGTGGCGATCGGCGCGCTGTGGCGTCGCAGCGCGCGCTTGAGCCACCGCCTTGCCACACCGACGGCGGCGCTGTGGGGCGGCTTCGCGGTGGCGTTCGCCTACGCCGTGTTCTCCGGCTGGGGCGTCCCATCGCAACGCACCGTGTGGATGCTCGCAACCGTGTGTTTGCTGCGCAGCGCCGGCCTGCGCTGGCCGTGGCCGCTGGTGCTGCTGTCGGCCGCCACCGTGGTGACCGTGCTCGATCCGTGGGCGCTGTTGCAGCCGGGGTTCTGGCTGTCGTTCGCGGCGGTCGGGCTGTTGATGGTGTCGGGAGATCAGAAGCCGGTGGCGTCGTTGCGCGGCGTGATCGTCGGCGGCCTGCGCACGCAGCTCGTCGCGACGCTCGGCCTGACGCCGCTGACGCTGGTGTTTTTTCAGCAACTGTCGCTGGTTGGTTATGCGGCCAATCTGATCGCCATCCCGCTGATCACCTTGGTGATCACGCCGCTGGCACTGCTGGGCAGCATCCTGCCCCCGCTGTGGACGCTGGGGGCGTGGGTCGTGTCGGCGCTCAGCGCAGGGCTGGGGTGGTTGTCGGGCGCGCCGGCCGCGGTGTGGTCGGTCGGAGTCGCCCCAGGGTGGGCGCAAGCGGCCGGCCTGCTCGCCGCCGGCTTGCTGGTAATGCCGTTGCCGTGGCGGGTGCGGATGCTGGCGGTGCCGCTGGTGCTGCCCCTGTTGCTGCCGCCTCGCGCGTTGCCGACGGCGGGCCAGTTCGAACTGGTGGCGGCCGATGTGGGGCAGGGCACCGCCGTGATCGTGCGCACCCGGCACCATGTGCTGGTGTACGACGCCGGCCCGCAGTATTCGCCCGACTCCGATGCCGGCCAGCGCGTGCTGCTGCCGCTGCTGCGCGCGCGGGGCGATCACCGCATCGACATGCTGCTGCTGAGCCACCGCGACACCGACCACGTCGGCGGCGCATCGGCGTTGCTGCAAAGCCTGCCGATCGGCGAGCTGGCCAGTTCGATCGAAGACTCGCATCCGCTGCGGATCGATGCTCGGTTGCAAGGCGTACCGACGGGTCGCTGCGAGGCCGGCCAGCGTTGGGACTGGGACGGCGTGCGTTTCGAGGTGCTGCATCCGTCGGGCGACGACTACGCGCGGGTGCAGCGCTCGAACGCGATGTCGTGTGTGCTGCGGGTGCAGGGCGCGAGTGCGAGCGCGCTGCTCACCGGCGACATCGAACGCGACCAGGAAATCCGGCTGCTGCGCGAGCACCGCGACGCGCTGCGCAGCGACGTGCTGCTGGTGCCGCACCACGGCAGCAAGACGTCGTCGATCGCGGCGTTTCTCGATGCGGTTGCGCCGCGGGTGGCCGTTTTTCAGGCCGGTCATCGCAACCGTTACGGCCACCCTGCCGGTGAGGTGCTGGCGCGTTACCGCGAACGCGGCATCGCCACCGTCGACAGCCCCGCCTGCGGTGCGTGGAGCTGGCGCAGCGATTCGGAGGTTGCCGCACAGAGCGGGTCTTGCATTCGTGCGGACGAGCCTCGCTACTGGCATTGGCACGCCGCACCGGCGCCGTGAAATCATCGGCGTGCATGATCGAACTTTGCGAAACTACCCCCCAATGGCCTGAATTTTGCTTCGTACTGGTGCAGGAGTGATGCCGATGAGATCGAGCTTTGACGAGATGCAGGCCACCAGCACCCAGGTGCGGGAGCACTATCGCGGCTACGAGCAGTGGCTCGCGCAGCAACCCGGCGACGTGATGAAGTCGCGCCGCGAAGAAGCGGAGATGATCTTTCGCCGCGTCGGCATCACCTTCGCGGTGTATGGCGCGAAAGACGAGGACGGCGCAGGCACCGAGCGGCTGATCCCGTTCGATCTGATCCCGCGCGTGATTCCGTCGCACGAATGGATCGACATGGAAAGAGGCTTGCGCCAGCGCGTGACGGCCTTGAACCGGTTCATCCACGACGTCTATCACGGCCAGGAGATCATCCGCGCCGGCATCGTTCCCGGCGATCAAGTCCTGAAGAACGCGCAGTTCCGTCCCGAGATGATGGGCGTCGACGTGCCTTGCGGCGTCTACTCGCACATCGCGGGCATCGACATCGTGCGGGCTGGCAATGCCGATGGCAGCGGCAGCTACTACGTGCTCGAAGACAACCTGCGCGTGCCCAGCGGCGTCAGCTACATGCTCGAAAACCGCAAGATGATGATGCGGCTGTTCCCCGAGCTGTTCAGCCAGCACCGCGTCGAGCCGGTCGCGCATTACCCCGACATGCTGCTCGAAACACTGCGCGCAGTGGCGCCCGCCTCGGTCAACGAGCCGACGGTGGTCGTGCTGACACCGGGCATGCACAACAGCGCCTACTTCGAGCACGCGTTCCTGGCGCAGCAGATGGGCATCGAACTGGTCGAGGGACAAGACCTCTTCGTCAAGGACAACTTCGTCTACATGCGCACCACGCAAGGCCCGAAGCGGATCGATGTGATCTACCGCCGGGTCGACGACGATTTCCTCGACCCGACCGTTTTCCGCGAGGACTCCACCCTCGGCTGCGCGGGCTTGCTCGGCGCCTACCGGGCCGGCAACGTGACGCTGTCGAACGCGATCGGCACTGGTGTCGCAGACGACAAGTCGATCTATCCCTACGTGCCGAAGATGATCGAGTTCTATCTCGGCGAAAAGCCGATCCTGAACAACGTGCCGACCTACCTGTGCCGCGCGCCCGGCGACCTGA
>JANMTL010000206.1:0-7594 GCA_031390425.1 Rhizobacter sp. | reverse complement strand
CAGTGCGGCCTTGCCGATGCTCCCGGCGGCAGTCCCTCGAAGCAAAGATGACGTGCTTTGCAGCACACATTTCAACCACGATTCTCGCTCAGATGTCCGGCGCTTTGCCCCGCGGTCGGGGGGGTTGGGTCGGCCACCGTGCCTACAATCCGGTGATGTTTCACGCCTTGAATCAGCTCGTAGGGAACGCTTTCGCGGCGCGATCTATTCTGCTCGTCAACCACATCCTGGCTGCGGAGCCGGTGGCCTCCGGCCGCTTGCAGGCGCACGCCGGACGCTGCCTGCGGGTGCAGTTGCTCGACTGGCCAGACCTGCTCCCCGCGCTGCCGAGACTGTGCTTGGCCATCACAGCGGCCGGGCTGCTTGAATGGCAGCCCGACGTTGCTGCCTCTGGTGCGTCGGCAGGCGCCCAAACGCCGGTCGATCTCGACATCACCGTCGACGCGGGCAATCCGGCGAGCCTGCTGATGCAGGGCCTGATGGGAAAGCGCCCGTCGGTCTCGGTGTCGGGCGACGCCGCGCTGGCCGCCGACGTGAGCTGGGTGATCGACAACCTGCGTTGGGACCTGCGCGAGGATCTGGCGAACGCGTTCGGCGATCTCCCGGCGCGTGAGCTGTCGCGCCGTGCAGCCGCGCTCGCAGACGGGCTGCGCAGCGCGCTGCAGGGGTTGGCGCAACGTGCGAGGTCGACGCGTGAGGGTGCTGCTTCGGACGGCGAGTTCGGCACTGGCGCGCAGCCCCCCTCACCGGCACAACGGCCGGCGCGATGAGGCACCTGAGCCGCCTCGTTTTCATCGTTTTCACGGTTTATCGATACGGGCTCGACGAGCTGGCGCTGTCGAACTTTCGCCAGCCCTGGGTGCGCGTACTGGTGCGTGTGATCACCGCCGGACGTCGGCTCGACGCGCCGCGCGGCGAACGCCTGCGGCTGGCGCTGGAGCGGCTCGGCCCGATCTTCGTGAAGTTCGGCCAGGTTTTGTCGACCCGCCGCGATCTGATCCCGCCCGACCTGGCCGACGAGCTGGCGCAGTTGCAGGACAACGTGCCGCCGTTCTCCGCTGCGCTGGCGCGGCAGATGATCGAGAAAGCCTACGGCCGCAGCATCGAAGAAGTCTTTGCCAGCTTCGAGGCCGAGCCGGTGGCCAGCGCGTCGATCGCGCAGGTCCACTTTGCGACGCTGAAAGACGGCCGCGCCGTTGCGGTGAAGGTGCTGCGGCCGAACATGCTGGCGGTGATCGACGACGACCTGTCGCTGATGCGCACGATGGCGCGCTGGGTCGAGCGGCTGTCGGCCGACGGCAAGCGCCTGAAGCCGCGCGAGGTGGTGGCCGAGTTCGACAACTACCTGCACGACGAACTCGACCTGGTCCGCGAGGCCGCCAATGCTGCGCAACTGCGGCGCAACATGGACGGGCTGAACCTGGTGATGCTGCCGGAGATGCACTGGGAGCTGTGCACGCAGACCGTGATCGTGATGGAGCGCATGCACGGTGTGCCGATCAGCCAGACGCAGCGACTGCGCGATGCGGGTGTCGACATCCCGAAGCTGGCGCGCGACGGCGTCACGATCTTCTTCACCCAGGTGTTTCGCGACGGCTTCTTCCACGCCGACATGCACCCCGGAAACATCCAGGTCAGCCTGGCGCCGGCCACGTTCGGCCGCTACATCGCGCTCGACTTCGGCATCGTCGGCACGCTGACCGAGTTCGACAAGGAGTACCTGGCGCAGAACTTCATCGCGTTCTTCCGGCGCGACTACAAGCGGGTTGCCGAACTCCACGTCGAATCGGGCTGGGTGCCTTCAAACACCCGCGTCGATGAACTCGAAGGCGCGATCCGCGCGGTTTGCGAGCCCCATTTCGACCGGCCGCTCAAAGACATCTCGCTCGGCCAGGTGCTGCTGCGGCTGTTCCAGACCTCGCGCCGCTTCAATGTCGAGATCCAGCCGCAGCTCGTGCTGCTGCAAAAGACGCTGCTCAACGTCGAAGGGCTGGGTCGCCAGCTCGACCCCGAACTCGACCTGTGGAACACCGCCAAGCCCTTCCTCGAACGCTGGATGAACGAGCAGATCGGCTGGCGCGGCTTCATCGCCCGATTGAAGAACGAAGCCCCGCGCTACGTGCAACTGCTGCCCGAGTTGCCGCGCCTGCTGCACCAGTCGCTGCAACCGAAACCGGCCGCCGAGCAGCGTGTGCTGCAAGCGCTGCTGATCGAGCAGCGGCGCACCAACCGCCTGCTGCAAGCCATCGCCTACACCGCGCTCGGTTTCTTGATCGGCGGGATCGTTGTGCAGTGGTTCATGCACCGCGGTGGCGCCGTATAATTCGAGGTTTTCCTTTTCTAATCAAAGGCTTAGCCATGCCGATCTACGCGTATCGATGCGACGCCTGCGGTCACGCGAAAGACGTGCTCCAAAAAATTTCCGATCCGTTGCTGACCACCTGCCCAGCGTGTGGCGCCGAAAGTTATAAGAAGCAGGTCACGGCGGCCGGATTCCAGTTGAAGGGCTCGGGTTGGTACGTCACCGATTTCCGCGACGGCTCCAAGTCCGGCGCGCCGGCCGACAAGCCGGCTGACGATGCGAAACCACCGGCCGACGGTGCGGGCAAGGGCGACAAGCCGGCCTCCAAAGACGCTGCGGTCGGCACCGATGCAGCGGGCAGCAAGCCGTCGACCACGCCCGCTGCGGCACCCGCCTCTGCGCCGAGTCCGGCGGCTGGCGCTTCGAGCAGTGCGCCGCCTGCGTCTTCGACCTGAGCGAGGCCTCGCGGCTTCTCCCCGGTCTGTCCAAGGAACCCCTTGAAGAAATACCTCCTCACGGGCCTGTTGGTGTGGCTGCCGCTGGCCATCACGATCTGGGTCCTGACTTCGGTGCTGGGCCTGCTCGACGGGCTGTTCGCCTGGATGCTCAGCGCGTCTCAGGCGGTGCTCCCGTCGGCCGCCCATTCGCCGCTTGAAATGCTCAAGCGAATCCCCGGGCTGGGTGTGATCGTGATGGTGGTCGGCTTGCTGCTGACCGGCATGTTCGCCACCAACATCATCGGCCAGTGGTGGCTGCGGCAGGGCAGTCGGCTGCTCAACCAGATTCCGATCGTCAAATCGATTTACAGCTCGGTCAAGCAGGTGTCCGACACGCTGTTTTCGAGCAGCGGCAACGCGTTTCGCGAAGCGGTGCTGGTGCAGTATCCGCGCCCCGGTTCGTGGACGATCGCGTTCGTCACCGGCAAGCCGGGCGGCGAGGCGGCGAATCATCTGCATGGCGACTACCTGAGTCTGTACGTGCCTACCACGCCGAACCCGACCTCGGGATTCTTTCTGATGGTGCCGCGCACCGATGTGATCGCGCTGGCGATGAGCGTCGACGAGGCGCTGAAGTACGTGATCTCGATGGGCGTCGTCGCACCGCCGACGGCGCCGGTCGCCCTGGCGCCGGAGCGAAATCAGCCCGGGTGAGCGCTGCGTCCGCGTACAACGCTCGACCGCCATGGCGGCGACCCGCACGTCCCGCCCACCGAACCCACGAACCCGCCATCAGCGCTGCGGCAACCCATCGAATTCGATTCTGGAGTGACACCATGAGAACAACATACTGCGGCCTGGTCAGCGAGGCCTTGATGGGCCAGACGGTGACCTTGATGGGCTGGGCCCACCGCCGCCGCGACCACGGCGGCGTGATCTTCGTCGACCTGCGCGACCGCGAAGGGCTGGTGCAGATCGTCTGCGATCCCGACCGCGCCGACATGTTCAAGACCGCCGAAGGCGTGCGCAACGAGTTCTGCTTGAAGATCACCGGCAAGGTGCGAGCGCGGCCGACCGGCACCGAAAACACCAACCTCACCAGCGGCAAGATCGAGGTGTTGTGCCTCGAGCTCGAAGTGCTGAATGCGAGCGTCACGCCGCCGTTCCAGATCGACGACGAGAACCTGTCGGAGACCACGCGGCTGACGCACCGCGTGCTCGATTTGCGCCGCCCGGTGATGCAGAAGAATTTGATCCTGCGCTACCGCGTCGCGATGGAGGTGCGCAAGTTCCTCGACGCCGAAGGCTTCATCGACATCGAGACGCCGATGTTGACCAAGAGCACGCCCGAAGGCGCGCGCGACTACCTGGTGCCGAGCCGTGTCAACGAAGGCATGTTCTTCGCGCTGCCGCAGTCGCCGCAGTTGTTCAAGCAGTTGTTGATGGTGGCCGGTTTCGACCGCTATTACCAAATCACCAAGTGCTTCCGCGACGAAGACCTGCGCGCCGACCGCCAGCCCGAGTTCACGCAGATCGACATCGAGACCAGCTTCCTCA
Organism: Rhizobacter sp.; assembly: GCA_031390425.1. Lineage (GTDB taxonomy): Bacteria > Pseudomonadota > Gammaproteobacteria > Burkholderiales > Burkholderiaceae_C > PBB1. The sequence goes on along the minus strand of JANMTL010000206.1, from coordinate 3,298 downwards.
CCGAAGAAGAAATCCGCCCGATGTTCGAGGGGATGATCCGCACGGTGTTCAAGAACACCATCGGCGTCGAGCTCCCCGACTACCCGGTGATGAAGTACGCCGAGGCGATGCATCGCTACGGTTCCGACAAGCCCGACCTGCGCGTGAAGCTCGAGTTCACCGAGCTGACCGACGTGATGGCCGACGTCGATTTCAAGGTGTTCAGCGTGCCCGCCACGACCCTCGGTGGCCGCGTGGTCGCGCTGCGCGTGCCCCGCGGTGGCGAAGCCAGCGGCGGGTTGAGCCGCGGCGAGATCGACGCGTACACCGAGTTCGTCAAGATCTACGGCGCCAAGGGGCTGGCGTGGATCAAGGTCAACGACGCAGCGAAGGGCCGCGAGGGTTTGCAGAGCCCGATCGTGAAGAATCTGCACGACGCCGCGCTGGCCAAGATCATCGAGCGCACCGGCGCGCAGACCGGCGATTTGCTGTTCTTCGGCGCCGACAAGGAAAAGGTCGTCAACGACGCGATCGGCGCGCTGCGCGTGAAGATCGGCCACAGCGATTTCGGCCGCAGCCACGGCCTGTTCGACGACGTGTGGGCGCCGCTCTGGGTGGTCGATTTCCCGATGTTCGAGTACGACGAAGAAGGCCAACGCTGGAACGCGACGCACCATCCGTTCACCGCACCGAAGGACGGCCACGAAGACCTGATGGACACCGACCCCGGCAAGTGCATCTCGAAGGCGTACGACATGGTGCTGAACGGTTGGGAGATGGGCGGCGGTTCGGTGCGTATCCACCGTGCCGAGGTGCAGAGCAAGGTGTTCAGCGCCTTGAAGATCGGGCCCGAGGAGGCGCAACTGAAATTCGGTTTCCTGCTCGACGCACTGCAATACGGCGCGCCGCCGCACGGCGGTCTGGCCTTCGGGCTCGACCGGCTGGTGACGATGATGACGAAGGCCGACAGCATCCGCGATGTGATCGCGTTCCCGAAGACGCAGCGCGCGCAGTGCCTGCTGACCGGCGCGCCGAGCGCGGTCGACGAAAAGCAGATGCGCGAGCTGCACATCCGGCTGCGCAATGCGCAGACACCCGTCGCGTCCTGAGCCGGGCATGGCGTCCCGCAGCAAGGACCGCGCACCCATGGTGTTCGAGTTGCGCAGCGCGTCGATGACGCTGGTTGTCGTTGCGCTCAAGACCACCGACATGGCGGCCATCGAGGCCGAGCTGACCACGCGCTTCGCCGACACGCCGGACATGTTCAACCACGATCCGGTGGTGATCGACATCGCGCAGGCCGAGGGCGATGCGCTGGCGATCGACTGGGCGCTGCTCGCCGTGCTGCTGCGACGATTCAACATGGTGCCCGCTGCCGTGCGTGGCGGTTCGGCCGAGCAGATGGCGGCGGCGCTGGCGGCCGGGCTCGGTGAGGCACCCGAAGCGGTTCCGGCGCCGACCCGCGCGATCGCGCCGCCACCCTCGCCGGTCGTGGTCGAGATGCCGCCGATGGCCGCTGAAGCCGCACCCGCGCCGTCGATCGATACCGCGTCCGCCGCACCCACCGAGCCGCCTGCCCCGGTTGCCACGCTGATCCTCGACAAGCCGCTGCGCTCGGGCCAACAGGTCTACGCGCGCGGCGGCGATCTGGTGGTGCTGGCAGCGGTCAATTTCGGCGCCGAGGTGATCGCCGACGGCAGCATCCACGTCTACGCGCCGCTGCGTGGCAAGGCGATTGCGGGGGCCCGTGGCAACACCGATGCGCGCATCTTCAGCACCTGCATGGAGCCCGAACTGATCTCGATCGCCGGCACCTACCGCACCACCGAAACCCCGCTGCCGGACGACGTGCTGGGTAAGCCCGCGCAGATCCGCCTCGATGGCGAGCGCCTGGTGTTCGAGCCGTTGTCATGACCTCCCGCACTGCACCGACCCTGTCACTCCCGCGCAGGCGGGAATCCATCTTCGGCAAACGGTGGATCCCCGCCTTCGCGGGGATGACGCGGTGCTTGCAGGTGACCCGCCTGTTTGCGCCCGACCAGCCCGATTGCGGCTGACAAACCCATCTACTAAGGACCGCCATCCATGGCCAGAATCATCGTCGTGACCTCCGGCAAGGGAGGCGTCGGCAAGACCACCACCAGCGCCAGTTTTGCCGCCGGGCTCGCGCTGCGCGGGCACAAGACCGCTGTCATCGACTTCGACGTTGGCCTGCGCAACCTCGATCTGATCATGGGCTGCGAACGCCGGGTGGTGTACGACCTGATCAACGTGATCCACGGCGAAGCGCGGCTGAATCAGGCGCTGATCAAGGACAAGCAGTGCGACAACCTGTTCGTGCTGGCCGCCTCGCAGACGCGCGACAAGGACGCGCTGACGCAAGACGGCGTCGAGAGGGTGCTGGAAGAACTCGCGGGCATGGACTTCGAGTACATCGTCTGCGACTCGCCGGCCGGCATCGAGACCGGTGCGCTGATGGCGATGCACTTCGCCGACGAGGCGCTGGTGGTGACGAACCCTGAAGTCTCCTCCGTCAGGGACTCCGACCGCATCCTCGGCATGCTGCACAGCAAGACCCGCCGCGCGATTGAAAAGAAGGAGCCGATCAAGGAGCACCTGCTGATCACCCGCTACAACCCGAACCGGGTGCAGGGCGGCCAGATGCTGAGCCTGAAGGACATCCACGACATCCTGCGGGTGCGCATGATCGGCGTCATCCCCGAGTCCGAATCGGTGCTCGACGCCTCCAACCAGGGCGTGCCCGCGATCCACATGAAGGGCAGCGATGTGTCCGAGGCCTACAAGGACGTGATCACGCGCTTCCTGGGCCAGGAGACCCCGCTGCGCTTCGTCGACGCCGCGAAGCCCAGCTTCTTCAAGCGCGTGTTCGGCGGGAGGTGAGCGATGGGTTTCCTGTCCTTCTTTCTCGGTGAAAAAACCAAGACCGCCAGCGTCGCCAAGGAGCGTCTGCAGATCATCCTGGCGCACGAGCGCAACGGCCGCACCCGCGACCCGGCCTATCTGCCCGACCTGCAACGCGAGCTGCTCGCGGTGATCTCGAAGTACGTGTCGGTGAGTCCCGGCGACATCAAGGTCGAGGTCGAGCGGCAGGGCGATCTGGAGGTGTTGCAGGTCAAGATCGAGCTGCCCGAGGCGGCAAGGTAGTCTCGATATTGGCTAAAATGGCCAATCGATTCGACGGGAGCCGACCATGAACCTGGCCGCCACCGACGCCAAGAACCGACTCGGCCAGGTGCTGGAGTGCGCGCAGCGCGAGCCGGTGTTCATCGACAAGAGCGGGCGGCAGCACAGCGTGGTG
>JANMTL010000205.1:0-37527 GCA_031390425.1 Rhizobacter sp. | reverse complement strand
ATCCCTTCGTCTTCATCTGGAGCTACAAACATGACCACACTCACCCGCGAACAACAGGTTGCCGAGCTCGAAAAAGACTGGGCCGAAAACCCCCGCTGGAAAGGCATCAAGCGCAGCTACTCGGCCGCCGACGTCGTGCGCTTGCGCGGCTCGGTGCAAGTCGAGCACACGCTGGCCAAGCGCGGTGCCGCCAAGTTGTGGCGCCTGCTGCACGACGAGCCCTTCGTCAATACGCTGGGCGCGCTGACCGGCAACCAGGCAATGCAGCAAGTCAAGGCTGGGTTGAAGGCCATCTACCTGTCGGGCTGGCAAGTCGCCGGTGACGCCAACCTAGCGGGCGAGATGTACCCCGACCAATCGCTGTACCCGGCCAACTCGGTGCCGATGGTCGTCAAGCGCATCAACAACACCTTCACCCGTGCCGACCAGATCCAGTGGTCCGAAGGCAAGAACGACACCGACTTCTTCGCGCCGATCATTGCCGACGCCGAAGCCGGTTTTGGCGGCGTGCTGAACGCGTTCGAGCTGATGAAGTCGATGATCGATGCGGGCGCCTCGGGCGTGCACTTCGAAGACCAGCTCGCTTCGGTCAAGAAATGTGGTCACATGGGCGGCAAGGTGTTGGTGCCGACGCGCGAAGCCGTCGCCAAGCTGCAAGCCGCACGACTGGCTGCCGACGTGTCGGGCACCACCACGCTGGTGATCGCCCGCACCGATGCCGAAGCGGCCGACCTGGTGACCAGCGACGTCGACCAGAACGACAAGCCCTTCATGACCGGCGAGCGCACGGTCGAAGGCTTTTACCGCAGCAAGGCCGGCCTCGATCAGGCCATCTCGCGCGGCCTCGCCTACGCCGAAGTGGCCGACATCGTCTGGTGCGAAACGGGCAAGCCCGACCTGGCCTACGCCAAGCAGTTTGCCGATGCGATCCACGCCAAGTTCCCCGGCAAGCTGCTGGCCTACAACTGCTCGCCGTCGTTCAACTGGAAGAAGAACCTCGACGACGCCACCATCGCCAAGTTCCAGCACGAGCTGGGCAAGATGGGCTACAAGTTCCAGTTCATCACGCTGGCCGGCTTCCACAGCCTGAACTACAGCATGTTCAACCTGGCCTACGGTTATGCGCGCAACAACATGACCGCCTTCGTTGAATTGCAGCAAGCCGAATTCGCGGCGGCCGATCGCGGTTTCACCGCCGTCAAGCACCAGCGCGAAGTCGGCACCGGTTACTTCGACGCCGTCACCACGACGATCGAAGCGCAGGCTTCCACCGGCGCGCTGAAGGGCTCGACCGAAGACGAACAGTTCTTCGACAAGAACGAGCACTGATCGCTGGCGTAGCGTCATCGTGAGGCCCGAAGGTACGACGCCTTCGGGCCTTTTTCCTTCAGGCTTGCGGATCGACTTCGACATCACCGTGACGGTTCGCTTCCTGTTTTTCGTCCCGCCGCGGCGCACGCCGCCAGCCTCAGCCCGCACCTTGACGACCTGACCTGGACGGAGGTGCGCGACGCGCTGCACGCGGGCAAGAAAACGGTGATCATCCCGGTCTGTGGCACCGAGCAGAGCGGGCCCCACATGGCGCTCGGCAAGCACAACGTGCGGGTCAAGTTGCTGGCCGAGCGCATTGCGCTCACGCAGCCGGGCCGCTATTCACTCGGCCACACCGGCAATCTGCGCTGATTGATCAGCGCGCCGCGGCCTTGGCGCTGCGGCGTGGCGCGGCTGCGGGTTTGAGCAGGCTTCGCACGCGGGTGCGTCGGACGATGGCGGTAGCGCCCGGCCCATCGGCGAATCGTTCTTCCGACTCCGACACGACGGCCTGCTCGACCGGCACGGTGTCCACCGCATCGCTGTAGCGCGGCGGCCAGCCTTTGAGCGTGGCTCGGCGCAGCAGTGAGACCGCACCGGTGGCGGTGTAGCTGCGCTCCATCACATGCGTGACCAGCCCGCGTCCGACGCGCTCGCTGATCACGAGGGTCGAGCAGCGTGTGCCGTACTGCCGCTCGGGCGCGCGGATGAACGCGGCCGACAACTGGCGTTCGAGGTCGAGCGGCACGCCGGTCGACGGCAGATCGGCATCGTCGGCAAGGTGTCTATCAGCGAGTGCTGCGAACAACGCCGCCGACAACGCGTCGACCGACCCCGCCGTCGATAAGGCGTGGCGCAGGCTGGCCTTCAGTGCGATCGTTTTCGGCCACGCGGTGTCCAGCGATGCGTTGGAGACGCCGTAGGTGCCGCGCTCCAGCCGCTTCGGGTGGGCGCCGAGGTTCGACGCCCAGAAGCACTCGCCGCGCTTGAAGTCGGCCGCGATCAGGTTGAATCCGTTGTAGCCCAGCAGCGCGGTGCGCATCCAGAACCGGTCGGTCGGCTCGCTGCCCGCCAGCCACTGCGGCACGATCTGTCCGCGTGACGGGGCGGCGCTGTCTTGTAGGCCGGGGCTGCGCACGTTGGTCAACATCGCCAGCCGACCCTGCGCGGTCAGCCCGAGCCAGGTGCCACCGGCTTCGAGGTCGCGCCCGGCTAGAAGGGCTGGGCCGCCGCTGGCGGGCGTCCACCAGCCGAGCCGTGCGGCGGGGCGCGCAAAGAACTCATCGCGGTTGGCTGCCACCACCAGCGGAAAGCGGCGACTCTGGTCGATCGCCAGCGCGATCAGGCACATGCGTCGAAGACCTCGGTGTGGCGGGGGCCTTCGAGCAGGTCGCTCCACGCCGCAGCCCGTTGTTCGATGGTCGAGCCGAGCGCTGCGCCGACGCCGTCGGTGCTGGCGTAGGTTTCCATCCAGGTGTGCAGTCCGCTAGCGGCATCGATGCGTTTCAACAGACGCGCCTGTAGGCCGGGGACTTCGCTGCGCAGCCGCGACTGCATGTCCATCACCGCCGCCAGCACCGCTGCGGCATGGCGCGCAGGCGCTTTGAAATACACATACAGCTCGCGCTTCATGAGAGGTTCGGGGTCTCCATCAAAGGGCTTCGGCACCGAGCACGTCATAGGGCATCGGGCAGGGCGTCAGCAAGGCCCCGTCGGCTGCGACCAGATGAAGGCTGCCGCCATCGAGTGCCGCGAGCTTGACTTCGATCAGCGCGTGATGAGATGCCCGGTCGCCCACCGGCGCCGCACCCGCGACCAAGCCCGCCGGCTGGCCCGGGTCGGCGCTGTGGAACACCTCCTGACCGGCGGCGATCGGCGCGTCGCAGGCGAACAAGAACGTGCGGCGCTTGGTGGTGCCGCGGTACTGCGAGCGGGCCACCACTTCCTGGCCCGGGTAGCAGCCTTTCTGGAAATTCACCGCGCCGATCAGCTCGAAGTTCAGCATCTGCGGCACGAACTGATCGACCGTGGCGGCTTCGATCGTCACGATGCCGCTGTCGATTTCGAGGCGCTGCCACGTGCTCAGCGCGTCCGGGTCGATCGCTTCGGTCGGTGGCGTTCGCGTCACCCGCCAGGCCCGATCCACACCTGCGACGTCGGGCAGCCGAATCCAACTTCCGTCGGCATCGTCGCGCTTGCCCCATACCGCCAGGTTTTCCGTGGCGCTGCGCGCGCGTTCACCGGTGACGCCGAGCAGCCCCACTTCGGCCGTCGCGTCGCTGAGCCGACACTGCGCGCGCATCACGAACATCGACAGCCGTTTCAGCGTCGCCGGCAGCACGCTCGCGTGGCAGGCGAGCAGCACCTCCTCGTCTGCCGGCATCCACATCACGAAGCTGGCCAGCAGACGGCCCTTGGCCGAGCAGTAACCGGCCAGCCGCGCCTGCGATCGACCGAGTTGCAAAACGTCCTGCGTCAACTGGCCGTGCAGGAACTTGGCGGCATCGGCCCCTAGAGCGCGTATCACGCCCCAGTGGGTCAGCGGCACGGCGAGGGGGCGATCGGGGGACGGATTCATCGGCGAATTATCATTCTCAGGATGGCTTCCCAGCGCCCTCGTTGTCTTGCATGCGGCCGCGCATTCAGCGCCTGCGACTGCGCCGAGGACACCGCTTGAGGCGCTGGATCGCCGGAGTGCTGATCGGGGTCGCTGCGGTGGCGGTCGCCCTGACCGCCTCGTCGTACGCCTGGTTGCACCGCCCGCTGCCGGTGAGCGCCGACACCGTGGAGGTGTCTATCGAGCTCGGAACCTCGCCGCGCAGCATCGCCGATGCGTGGGTGCGCGCCGGCGTGCAGACGCCGTCGTGGCTGCTGTACGAGTGGTTTCGCTGGTCGGGCCAAGCGCGCCGCATCCGCGCTGGCAGCTACGAAATCGGCCGCAACACCACGCCTTTGGGTTTGCTCGGGATGATGGTGCGCGGCGACGAAACGATGGCGGTCGTGCGTCTGACCGAAGGCTGGACGCTGCAGCAGTTCCGCACCGAACTTGCCAAAGCCGAGGCGCTGAAGCAGACCACCGCCGCCATGACCGACGCCGAACTGATGGCTGCGCTCGGCGACGCGGCCACGCCAGCCGAGGGGCGCTTCTACCCGGACACCTATTCGTACAGCAAAGGCAGCACCGACCTGGCCGTACTGCGCCGCGCCCACCAGGCGATGCGCCAGCGACTCGATGCAGCATGGGCCGAACGGGCACCCGACTCGCCGTTGCGCACGCCCGCCGAGGCACTGACGCTGGCGTCGATCGTCGAGAAGGAAACCGGGCAGTCGGCCGATCGCGGCAAGGTGGCAGCCGTGTTTGTCAACCGCTTGCGCATCGGCATGCCGCTGCAGACCGATCCGACGGTGATCTACGGGCTGGGCGCCGCGTTCGACGGCAACCTGCGCAAGCCTGATTTGCAGGCCGACACGCCCTACAACACCTACACCCGCAACGGGCTCCCACCGACGCCGATATCGATGCCCGGCCGGGCTTCGTTGCTCGCGGCGGTGCGGCCGGAACCGAACCGGGCGCTGTACTTCGTGGCGCGCGGCGACGGTTCGAGCGAGTTCAGCAACGACCTCGCCGCCCATAATCGGGCGGTCAATAAGTACCAACGCGGTCGCTGATCGAGCGCACAAAAGGCAACACGAAGGGGGCGGCGAGGACGCGGCGTGAGAGGTCGATTCATCACATTCGAAGGCATCGACGGTGCCGGCAAAAGCACCCACATCGGGCCGGTGGCGGCACAGTTGCGCGCGGCGGGCCATGCCGTGCAGGTGACGCGTGAGCCGGGTGGCACGCCGCTCGCAGAGCGCTTGCGCGAGATGCTGTTGCACGCACCGATGGACGCCATGACCGAGGTGCTGCTGGTGTTCGCGGCGCGTCGAGATCACGTGCAGCAGGTCATCGAACCCGCGCTGGCGCGCGGCGACATGGTGTTGTGCGATCGATTCACCGATGCGACCTTCGCGTATCAAGGCGCCGGGCGGGGATTCGACAGCCGCATCCTGCAAACGCTGGAGTCGTGGGTCCACGCCGAGCTTCAACCCGACATCACCTTCTGGTTCGACCTCGGCGCCGAGCAGGCGGCCGAGCGGCTGACGGCGGCTCGCGCGCCAGATCGGTTCGAGCAGCAGGACACGGCGTTCTTCCAGCGCGTGCGCGACGGATACCGTGCGCGCGCCGAGGCGTTCGCCTTTCGCTTCGTGCGCATCGATGCGTCGGTCGATCGCGACGCGGTGGGCCGTCAGGTGCTGGCCGCACTGGAGGATCGGCCGTGGTGAGCGGATCTCCGGACCACGCACCGCATGCGCCGCTGCCCTGGCTGGACGCGCCGCTGCGCGAAGCGCTGCTCACCCAACGCAGCCACGCGCTGCTGATCCACGGCCCGCAGGGTGTCGGTCAGTTCGAGATGGCCAGGGCGCTGGCGCACGCCTGGTTGTGCGAGAGCGCGACGACGGTGATCGACGCGGCACCAGCACTCGCCTGTGGACACTGCGCCAGTTGCCGCTTGGTGCAGGCGCGGTCTCACCCCGATCTGATGGTGCTGGTGCCGCAAGCGCTGAGGGAATCGCTGGGCTGGAGCGCCGACGACGCAGCCGAGGAGGGCGTTTCCGGAAAAAGTGAAGCCACGGGCAAACGCAAGCCGAGCAAAGACATCCGCGTCGAAGAGGTGCGCCGCATCGTGGCGTTTGCCCAGACGACAGCTGCTCGCGCCCACGGCAAGGTGGTGGTGATCTACCCCGCCGAGCGGATGAACGGCATTTCGGCCAACGCGCTGTTGAAGACGCTCGAAGAACCTGTCGGGAACCTGCGTTTCGTGCTGGCAGGCGCATCCGCCGACGCGCTGCTGCCGACCATCCGCAGCCGTTGTCAGACGCTGCAGCTCGGGCTGCCGGACACGGCGGTGGCGTCGGCGTGGCTGCAATCGCTCGGCGTGATGAACCCTGAGGTGCTGTTGGCCGCGGCGGGCGGACAACCGGAAGAAGCGCTCGCCTGGTTCCGCGAAGGCCTGGATGCGCAAGCATGGCTGAAGCTGCCCGAGCAACTGGCGCGAGGGGAGGTCACCGGTCTGTCGGCGTGGCCTCTGTCGCGCGTGATCGACATGTTGTTCAAGGTGTGCCATGACGCGATGCGTACGGCGGCGGGTGCGGCACCGCGCTACTTCCCGCCGAATTTGATCGACGGGCGCGCATCGATCGAGGCCTTGTCCGGCTGGTACCGCGAACTCGGCCGGGTCGCGCGCCACGCAGAGCATCCGTGGCAGGCCACGCTGACCATCGAATGGCTGGTGCTTCAAGCCAAGACCGCACTCACCGTGCCGAAGTCCACCGCCAGATCGACTCCGCGTTCGATAAACTGACGGTATGAGCGATCCCGTCTCCCGCCTGCCGCCCACCGCCGCCATCCCTGCGCTGGCGGGCAGCCGACCCAGCGTGATCCAGTTGGTGTTTCGCGAAAAGGGCGCGCTGTATGCGGCCTACATCCCGGTGCTGACCGACGGTGGCTTGTTCGTTCCGACCACCCGCGAATACCGGCTCGGCGAAGACATCTACCTGCTGCTGTCGCTGCCCGAGGACAACCAGCGCTATCCGGTGGCCGGCAAGGTGGCCTGGATCACGCCGCCCAACGCTTCGGGTGGCCGCACCCAGGGCGTCGGCGTGCGCTTCCCGTCGGACGAAAAGACCCGTGTGTTGCGCACCCGGATCGAAGAGTTGCTGGGCACGGCCATCTCTTCACCGAAGCCGACCCAAACGATCTGAGGCTGGCTGCGGCTGCCCGGCCGTTGCGCGCAATGTACGTCGATTCCCATTGCCACCTCAGTTTTCCGGACCTGACCGCGCGCTTGGCCGACATCCGCGCCGAGATGCAGGCGGCCCAGGTGGACCGGGCACTGTGCATCTGCACCACGCTCGAAGAGTTCGATCGGGTCCACGCGCTGGCGCTGGCGCACGACAACTTTTGGGCGAGCGCAGGCGTGCATCCCGACAACGAAGGTGTGCGAGAGCCCTCGGTCGACGACCTGATCGCGCTGGCCGCCCGGCCGCGCGTGGTGGCGCTGGGCGAAACCGGCCTCGATTACTTTCGGTTGAATGGCCGGTCGGTGGCCGACATGGAATGGCAGCGCGAGCGTTTTCGCGTCCACATCCGGGCCGCACATGTCACGGGCTTGCCGCTGGTGATCCACACCCGCAGTGCCTCGCAAGATACGCTGGAGGTGCTGACCACCGAAGGCGATCGCCGGGTCGGCGGGGTGTTTCATTGCTTCACCGAAACGCTGGATGTGGCGCGCGCGGCGCTGGACCTGGGCTTCTACATCTCGTTCTCGGGAATCATCACCTTCAAGAACGCCGAAGACCTGCGAACAGTCGCGCGCTTCGTGCCGCTGGAACGCTGCCTGATCGAAACCGACAGCCCTTATCTCGCACCGGCGCCGTTTAGAGGCAAGACCAACACCCCGGCCTTGTTGCCCTGGGTTGCCAAGCAGATGGCCGAGTTGAAGGGGCTCGCGATCGAAGACATCGCTCACGCCACCAGCAGAAATTTCGAGCACCTGTTCAAAATCAATGCGGTCAGCGCCGATGAGAGTTCATAGAAAACACTTTCAATTTGTTTTCTATCTACTTGTCGCCATTGGGTTTCCGATCGCCCATGCCGGTTCGTATGAAGACTTTTTCACGGCCATCAAGCGAGACCACCGCAACACTATCGACGACCTGCTCCAGCGTGGATTCGATCCGAACACACTCGACGACGCGGCCCAGCCGGGCCTCATCCTGGCGTTGCGCCTCGAATCTTTCGAAGTGGCGCAGGCACTGATCGACAGCCCCCGCCTGCAACCAGAAGCCACCAATCCAGCGGGTGAAACCGCCTTGATGCTCGCCAGTCTGCGCGGTCAGACGACGTTGATTGAACGCTTGTTGAAACGGGGGGCCGCCGTCAATCGACCGGGCTGGTCGGCCCTGCATTACGCCGCGACGGCACCGGATGAAGCGGCGCTTCGGCTGTTGCTCGACCGCGGTGCGGCCGTCGATGCCAGGTCACCCAACGGCACCACGTCGTTGATGATGGCCGCGCAGTACGGGTTGTCTGAAAGCGTTGAGCTGCTCATCGCTCGGGGAGCCGACGTGAATCTGCGCAACGATCTCGATCTCACTGCGGCGGATTTCGCCGAGCGCGCGGGTCGCGAACGAACATCGGTTGCCCTTAAGAAGCGCATGAAGCCGAACGCGGTTCGTTGATCGTGCGAGACGCGCTGCCTGACAGGCTTGTCAGCGCACTTCTGACGCTTCAATTGGTTACACGACGACTGGCAACCTGAACCGCTGCTCCTAGAGTCGGCGCATCACACCCTGAAGGAGTCCTTCGATGCAGCCCAGCCAATCCATCGCCAATCCGTTCTCCATGATGATCAACCCCGAGGCGGTTTTGAAAGCCCTTGAACGATCCGATGCGCTTGCCCGATTGCAGGCTCAGATATTCAGGCCGCTGGACAAGCCGCTGCTGGGCAACAAGACGCCCGACGACGTCGCGGCTTATGACCGGCGCATCGATCAAGGGCGAAGCAACTGAGGCTGCAAGCCGAGAAACGCAGAGGGCACATGCTTCTACAGCAAATCATAAATGCATGACTATGTATATTATGTTGCGTTGTACTTGACGATCAAAGGTTCAAGCTCGCTTTCGCGAATCTACGACAAAGGCGGCCTTGCGGCCGCCTTTGTCGTTTTCAGCTCCCAACCCTGGGGATCTACTTGACCGCCACGTCCACCCGCCGCGACTGCGGATCTTCACCCGACACGTTGGCTTCGGCAGATTGCGGTTTCTCGAGCACCACGCGCTCGGAATCGATGCCACGTGCCTTCAGCAGATCGCGCACGGCAAAGGCTCGCTGCTTGGCCAGCTCCTGGTTCTGCTTCAGATTGCCAGCCGCTGAATGAAAACCGGAGACCATCGCTTTGGCAGAGGTGTTGGTGGACAGCCCCTGAAGCACCGCGTCCAGCTTCTTGGCGGACTCATCGGTCAGCACGGACGAGCCGATTGCGAAGAATACCGTCGCAGAGTCTGCGGTCGCGGGCGGCGTGTCAGCCACCGGCACGTCGGCGGCCGGGGCTGCCGACGCGGCCCTTTGACCAGCCAATTCAGGGTGATCTTTCAGCATGCTGGCGCCGTACAAAGGCTTGAATGCGCCTTGGTGGCAGGTCGCGCAGTTGGCCTTGGCAACGTCACCGGTCGGTCCCAGCCGGTTGGCAGGAAACACCGACGCGATCGGCTCCATGTACTGCGTGTTCAGGTCGCGCACCATGCGGATGCCGTACCAGGCAGTGACTCGCTGCGGAGGGCTCTCGTCCCATGACGAGAACGATCGGCTGTTGTGACAATAAGTGCAGTTCACACCCAACGATGTCGACATGTGAGACATCAAGCTGTACGTCCATTCGGCCTGCTTGGTCGAATGACGGTTGCCGGTAGGCAGTGCGGTGACTCCGTTGACGCGGATGTCTTTTGCTTCGAGCAAGTACGGTGTGAACGGATCTTCGGGCAAAGACGCCAACCCAGCGGCGACCGAAACCGTGTTTTGCCCTGCCCTGTCGCCAATCATGCCAGCCGAGCGAGCCTCGGGCTCTGCCTTGAACCACACATTCGCCGGGATGTTGTTGCCGCGGTGGCAGGTGTAGCAGGTGACGCCAGTTTCGGCGACGTGCGACTTGTAGTCGGTGTTGATCTTGCGCGTCATCTGCAGCATCTTGCGAGCGACGACCTTGGTGTAGATGTCATCCGACGCGAAATTTTGCGCGTTGTGGCAGTACGTGCAGCCCTGCTCCGGGGACACCCAAGCCGTCATCGCCAGCATCAGTCGCGTGAACTCACCGACGGACAAATCGTTGAGCACTTGCACGTTTTGGTACACCTGCGCCGCTGCCGGCCCACCGGGTGTCGCAGCCGCCAGGACCACGGGCACCTGGTTCACCGGCGCTTGCGCAGACACAATGCGCGGGTTGTAAATCTGGTCCATGCCGGTACCGCGAAAGCCGCTTTGTACCGCGTCGATGGGAGGCCGCTCGCAGCCGATCAACAGCGCGGCAGCCGACAGCACCAGCCAGCGAGAAAGGGACGTGATATTCATTCTCATGGCTTGACTCCCTGAAGCGTGGCCGGATCGATCACCGGGGCCCAGACGGGCGGATACATCGGTGCTACGCCGTGCTTCACGGCCCAGAGGTACCAGTTGTCGACCACGGTACCGGTAAGCAGGATGCCGATGCCGCCCGTCAACGGGGTCAACACGGCAAACCACCACGCCCAGCGATGGATCGACTCCATCGTTGCGTTGAAGCCCATCGTCCAGCGCCAGAACAGCGCGGCACGTTCCGAGGCGGTGCCGCGGTCGGTGATCTGCTCGATCTCGCGCTCGCCACCGAAGCGGCTGACGGCCAAAATCGTGGCGCCGTGCATCGCGAAAAGCAGAGTCGAGCCGTACAGGAACGCGATCGACAGCATGTGGAATGGGTTGTAGAACAGATTGCCGTATCGGATCGAGAAGGCGGCTGTCCAGTCGAGGTGCGGGAAGATGCCGAAAGGAACCGCCTCACCCCAACTGCCCATCAGCAGCGGCCGGATGAACCCAAGCACCAGAAACAGCCAGATCGCCGCGAGGAAGGCCCAAGCGACATGGGTGCCCAGCCCGAGTTGCCGCGCGCGCCGATAGGTGCGAGCGAACCAGAGCAATACCGACGCCGTCGTCAAGAATCCAGCCAGCATCCACCAGCCGCCTTGATTCATCGCCGGGAAATGCAAACCGTTTTGTGGCGGTGGCGGTTCCAGGCCCAACCAAAAAAGCTGGCGTACGAATTGGATCGGGTTCCAGTCCACCGACGCCAGCATGTTGAAGCCGATGATGTTGAACGCGAGCATGCCGAGCATCAGCGATGCGACGCCGAGGCTGCCGAGGTAGATCGGCCCGATCTGGGCGTTGCCGATGCGACCCAACAGGTGGACGATCAGCGGCTCTCCGCCGGTGCGCGGGCTGTTGCCGTGGGGCAGTTCGACACCGTGGTGCAGCGGCCCGACCGCCTGCACGCTGGTAAATAGGTTTTGGTATTCAGCCATGAGTTGTCTCCTTGTGCCGCCGCGTCAGGACCAGATTGGAAGGTTCAGCCACCAGCCCCACCATTCGGGCCAGCCGCGGGTCCAGAACGGACCACTGATCACGATGCATACCGCGCTCCAAAAGACCGCTGAAAGGGCGAGGAACAAGCCCAGCCGGTGGATGCCGAGGGTGCCGATCGAGTAGCCGATGGTGTCGCGAAAGAACGTGTCTTCGTGCTCGGGCGCCTTGACGGTTTCGCCCTTCTTCGGGTTGGTGGCCGACAGCACCAACGAGCCATGCAGAGACAGCGCGAAGGTGGTCGTGAAGAAGAAGCTGATCGCCAGCATGTGAGCCGGGTTGTAATGAAAGTGAAGATACTGGTAGCCGGTGTTGGATACCCAGTCGAGGTGGCTAAGTATTCCGTAAGGGAACCCATGACCCCATGCACCCATTAGAACCGGACGAATCACCACCAAGGTAACATAGGCGAATATGGCAAATGCGAATGCGATCGGCACATGCAAACCCATACCGAGTTTTCGACAAATCTCTACCTCGCGCAAAGCCCAGGAGCTGAACGCGCCAATGGCGCACACCGTGATCAACTGCCACAGCCCACCCTCACGCAACGGCGCAAAACCCAACCCGTATTTCAAGTCTGGGGGCGCAATGTTGATTTGCCATACATTCCACGTACCACCCAAGGCCGCTCCCCACAGTATCAGGGCCGTACCCAGCGCCGCAAAGAATACCGTCGTAACGCCAAAAAATCCCACGTAGAACGGCCCCACCCAGAAATCAAACAGATCCCCTCCGACCAGGGTTCCGCCGCGTATGCGGTACTTTCTTTCAAAACTGAGCGTGGCCATAAGAAACTCCTCGGTGCCTGCGGCGATACGGCGTCGCCATGGGCAAAATTCTGTGTGGAAGACGAGGCCGGGCAAACACCCGGGCCCCGCCTACCGCGGGCACAAGCCCGACGCTGTTACTTTGCGACTGGAGAGGTCACTCCCGCTGGCATCGCAGCGTTCTGCGATACCCTCGCCTTCGAGTTCGCGCCGTCCAGCCAATTGAAGGTTGTCGTGCTCAACAGCACCAGATGAATCATGGCCGCCAAACCGAACAGGAATATACCTTGAACCACCATCGCACGAAGCGGATCGAATAAACGCCAAATTCTCCACATGGTCAAACTCCTAAAGTAAATGCGACATAAAGGTGTAAACAGCACCCTTTACCCCGCCTATCAATGATTTTTCAGCCTCTGCACCCGGCAACCAGGAACGCCACTGCCATGTCATTGCCTGCGCAAAGACGGCGATCAGCAAAAACAAGCAAAAGCCCACTGCAAAGATCCCAAGATAAACCTTGGAGTCCTTCTTTAGTATCTGTTGCAGAGAGAGATTCGTTGTATCAGCCATAGCATTCCCCTTCCGGGATTCAGTTCAGAGCCAAGGACGCCACGCCCATACCAGGAAGTGCGCTACCACGGCGACTGCCGTGAAGCCGATGAAACCTTGCACCCAGAATCTGTGAAATTCCTGTGCTTCTTCATCGGTCAGGCCTGATATGGTGCCTTTTCGTTCAGCCATAGGATTTACTCCTTAAGGACGGCCTGTTGGCCGGTACCGCGCAGAGCCCGCGCGATCGAGGCAGCCATGGCACTGCGCCACGACATTCGGTGCGGTCAGCGCGAAGCTGAACCGATTGATGTTTTGCCAGAGCGCGAGCGTCATGCCGGCTCTCCCTGTCGCATTGCTTCGCGTGAGCTCAGCACACGTGCTGCCGTGATGCGCGGCTCGCCCGCACGACGGGCATCGCGCTCGGCGCGGTCACGCAGTCGCTTCGCAGCCGATATCTGCACCAAGACGGGCTCGGTCTGCACGTAGTCGTCGAGCAGTTCCTGTGCTTCCGAGTCCCACGGGCTCGGTGGCTGTCCGTCGAGGCGGGCGGGTGTTGCATCCACCCGGTCCAAATCCGTACCCAGCGGCAAAATGTGGAACAACGCGTCGAACAAGGCGTTGCAGAACTCCTGCACGATGTAGGTCGCACCCGAGTAGCCCATGAATGGCGTGCCGGTGTGGCGGCGGATGATCGGCAGTGGAAACGACGCAGGGATGAAAGTGGCTTTCATCATCGAGCCACCGCCGCACTCGGCGAGGTAAATACGCTCGTTGTAGCTTCCGTACATGACCAGTGGGGTTTTTTCTTTGACCAGCCGACGCACTTCGTCGTTGTCCGTTTTTTCGCCCGGGAGACGCGACACCGCGAAGTTGCATGGCAGTCCCATTTCGTCTTCGAGGAAATGGCGGATGCCGCGGGTGTAGGTGTCGTTGGCCACCACAGCAAAGCTGGCGGTGCCGAAGAAGTCTTGCGTTACCGAGCGCCACAAGTCCCAGATCGGCTTGATCGTTGTGTGCTTCTCGCGTTCGATGAACGGCTCCGGATCCAGACCCAGCAGCTCGCCCAGCGTGCGCAGGAACTTCGTCGTACTGTGCAGGCCGATTGGCGCCTGCAAGTACGGTCGATCCAGCGCCTCGCACAACATGCGACCGAACTCGCGGTACATGCAAATGTTGACGTCGGCCTCGACCAGCCGGGACACATCGGCGAGGTGGCTGCCGAGTGGGAAGGTCATGTTCACTTCAGCGCCGATGCCTTGCACCAGACGGCGAATCTCGGCCAGATCGCTCGGGCAGTTGAACGTGCCGTAGCAGGGGCCGATGATGTTGACGCGGGGCCGCTCTTTTTGACCATCCTGTCCGACCGGACGCTCGGCGTACGGCTTGCGTGCCGGCACCTTCTTCATGCCGTACTCGCTCCACAGCCAAAACATCGCTCGGTTGGCGCATTGCCACTGGTCTTCGTCGATCGTGCGCGGGAGGAAGCGCTGGATGTTGGTGCCCGACGGCGTGACGCCGCCGCCGATCATTTCGGCGATCGACCCGGTGACCACCACCGAGGGCAGATCGGGGTCGAGTGCGGCGTGCGCGCGGCGCATCGAACCTTCGGTGCCCTCGCGGCCGAGCTGCTCTTCGGCGAGACCGGTGACGACGATCGGCAACTCGTGCGGCGGCAGCGCGTCGGTGTAATGCAGCACCGAGGTCACTGGCAGGTTCTCGCAGCCGACCGGACCATCGATGACGACTTGCAGGCCCTTGATCGCGGTGAAAACGTACACCGCACCCCAGTAGCCACCTGCACGATCGTGATCTAGAACCAGCATCAGATCATCTCCTCGGCCTTGCGCTTCTTCGCCATCTTCTCGGCTTGGCGGCGCTGGTCGGCCTTGAACTCGGGGCGGTCTGTCGGGACGCCGTTCGCCGGCTCCCACACGCCGGATGAGTGACCCTCGCCCACCGAGCCGAAGAAGTCCTTCATTTGCCTGAAGCGCGCTTTGTTGCCGATGGCGTTGTTGATCACCGTCGCCAGCGAACCGGCACCTGCAGGGCCCATCAGCGGTCGCGCCGAGATCAGGTTGGTGAAGTACAGCGCCGGCGTGCTTTGCGCCTTGGCGTATTGCACGACCGGCGTGGTGCCGATCGCGAGATCGGGTTGGTACTCGACGATCGCCGCCAGGTCCTGCTCCAGCGATGCGCGGAACCGAACCTGCACACCCTTGGCCTGCAACCACTGCAAGTCGGCTTCGTTCCAGGCGGTGCGGGGGCAAGCGCTGCCGACGTAGCGCAGGTCGGCGCCGGACTCCACCAGCAACCGGCCGACCAGCAATTCGGAACCCTCGTAGCCGCTGAGCGTGATGCGGCCTTTGATCGGTGTCTTGGCCAACGCGCCACGAATGGCCGGCAGGAAACGGTTCTTGGCCGCGTCGATCTGCGCCTGGGCGGTGTTGGTGATCTGGCCGATCGCCTGCAACCACGCTTCGGTGCCGTCGTAGCCGACCGGTGCCGACCCGACAATTGGGCGCCCTGCCGCTTCAAACTCGCGGATGCTGGCAGTGTAGAAAGGGTGGATCGCGGCGACGGCGGTGCAGTCGAGTGCGGCATACAGCTCGCGCCATTCGCGGGTCGGTACCACCGGACCCGCAGCCAGACCCATCGGTTCCAGCATCATGCCGATGATCACCGGGTCGGCTGGGAATACCTCGCCCAGCAGCGCGATCGTGGGCTTGTCGGAACGTCCGGTGCGCGGGGCTTGCACCGGGCCGGCCAGCACCTCGCTGCGCGCGTATTTCAGCATCGCACCGGCCAGCACGTCCTTGGCTTCGGCATGCGTCGGGACGCCGAAGCCCGGCACGTCGATGCCGATGATGCGCACGCCGTTGATGTCCTTCGGCAGGATCTGCAGCGGCACGCCGCTGGCAGTCGGCACGCACAGGTTGATGATCACGATCGCGTCGTACTTCGCAGGATCGGCTTCCTTGTGGACAGCCTCGCGGATGTCCTCGAACAGCTTGCCGGTGACCAGCGATTCACTGTTGAACGGCACGTAGCCGACGCTGCGCTTCGCACCGTAAAAGTGCGACGTGAACGTCAGTCCGTAGACGCAGCAGGCCGAGCCCGACAGGATGGTTGCGGTGCGGCGCATTCGCAGACCGACGCGCAGCGAACCGAAGGCCGGGCACATGCTTTGCGGCTGGTCGTGCGGGCCGACTTTCGGGTCTTTCGGGTAGTCCTTCGCGTACTGGTCCAGAACCTCCGACTTGCCCGCCGACTTTGCCGCCGCCAGCAACTGATCGCCACCGGCGTGGCAGCCCATGCCATCACCTTCGAGCGTCGTCGAAGGCACGCCCGGGGCTGTGGGCGACGCCGGTGTGGCTGCCTGCGCCGCTGCGATGATGGGGATGGTTTTGGACATGGTGTGCAGCGGCTCAGACTTCGTCGTAAACGACTTCGAGCGTTGCCTTCTTGCTCTCGGTCTTGCCGCACATGTCAAACTGTGTTGCGGGTTCGAGCACCACATCGCGGCCGACCGCCGACGCCGAGAACAGGCCCAGCAGTTCGTCTTGCGACATCGGCTTCGGGCGCATCGGCAGCGAGGCGCCGACGTTCTCGGCGAGCTCGGCGAACATCGGGCCCCACTCCGAGTCCGGTCGGCCGATGATTTCGTAGCTGGCGCTCTTGCGGCGGATGTCGTCGTTGGCAGGAATCACCGACAGCACAGGAATGCCGACGTGTTCGGCAAAGGCCTTCGCCTCGCCGGTGCCGTCGTCGCGGTTGATCACCATGCCTGCGACGCCGACGTTGCCGCCGAGCTTGCGGAAATACTCGACCGCGCTGCAGACGTTGTTGGCGACGTACAGGCTTTGCAGGTCGTTGCTGGCGACGACGATGACCTTTTGGCACATGTCGCGGGCGATCGGAAGCCCGAAGCCGCCGCACACCACGTCACCCAGGAAGTCGAGCAGCACGTAGTCGAAGCCCCACTCGTGGAAGCCGAGCTTTTCGAGCAGTTCGAAGCCGTGGATGATCCCGCGACCACCGCATCCGCGGCCGACTTCCGGCCCGCCGAGCTCCATCGCATAAACGCCGTCGCGTTTGAAGCAGACGTCACCGATCGCGACCGCCTCGCCGGCCAGCTTCTTCTTCGAGCTGGTCTCGATGATGGTCGGGCAGGCGCGGCCACCGAACAGCAGGCTGGTGGTGTCGCTCTTCGGATCGCAGCCGATCAGCAAAACCTTCTTGCCCTGCTGCGCCATCATGTAGCTGAGGTTGGCCAGTGTGAAGCTCTTGCCGATGCCGCCCTTGCCGTAGATCGCGATGATCTGCGTCTCTTTGGTCACCGGGCCGGTGGACACCGGAGGCGGCTCGATGTCGGCCTCGTTGCGCAGGTCTTTCATCATGATGGTCACAGGAGCCGCCTTGGGCGTACTCAGCGTCGGTGCAGCGGTACTCATGAGCAAGACCTCCAGTCCAAAATCATCTTCAAGCAAGTCGGGTCGCTGAAGGCCGTGCGGTAAGCCGCATCGGCCTGCATGGCTTCAGCGCGGTGGGTGATCAGCCCGTCGAGCGACAGCCGGCCGGACTCGGCCAAATCTTTCACCGCCACCAGGTCGCTGGGCAGCCATTGCGCCGCGATGCGGATGCGGGCTTCACGCATGAAGGCCGGTGGGAAAATGAACGACAGCGGCTCGTCGTAGAAACCCGCGAGCACCACTTCGCCTCCCGGTGCAAGACGGGAGATCAGCGTGTCGAGCAGGGATGAATCGCCGCTGACATCGCAGATGCATCGGTAGTTGCGGCGCGCATCCTCGGCGGGGTCGATCACGGCGTAACCGACAGCCCCTTCGCGACGCACCGGGTTGGTTTCCCAGACGGTCGGCGTCGCACCTGCGATCACGGCGAGCCGGGCGATCATCCGACCCAGCACTCCGTGTCCGATGATCAGATCGGGCTGCGACAAACCGGCCATCGAATGCGCGTGATACGCGGTCGCTGCCAGCGCCAGCAGCACGCCCTGCTCTGCCAGGTCTTCGGCGAACGGAATGGTCCGAGCGCCCGGTAGCACCACGTGGGCTGCGGCGCCGCCGAACAGTCCGCGCACATCGCCGAAACATTTGGCACCCGGAACGAAGACGCGATCTCCGACGTTGCGGCCCGACAGCGATCCTGCTTTCGCGACACGCCCGACAGACTCGTAACCTGGAACCAAGGGATAGCCCATACCAGGAAATGCGGGCATGCGGCCCGACCACAGCAAGCGCTCGGTGCCGGTGCTGATGCCGCTCCACTCGATGTCGACCGTCACGTCTTCGTCGGTCGCCTCGGACAAATCGAGCCGGCTGAGCACCAGTTGCTCAGGCCGCTCCAGGACCACCGCCATCGTGTTCAAGTCACCTCCCCGGTGCGGAGAAAAGCGCTGCGGCACGGCAGACGTAGGGTGAACTTCAGGTGCATCTCTCGGTAACTCCAACTGTTGATGTAATGCTAAGCTGACATTTCAAACTGTCAACTTACATTTACAGTAATTCTGCAAGGGTTTACGTGCGAACTGGGTGCGCAACGATCAACTGGGTCTGCAACGGCATCGGATTGCGCAGCAAACGAACCTCGCCGAAGCCTGCCGTGTGCAGCAATTCGGTCAGTTGGCCCGCGCTGCGCGAGCGGCCCTTGCCCATCGCCAACAAGTAAAAGCCGAAGTACGCGTCGCCCATCGCCTCGGCCCCCCGGGTGCCGGACATCGGCTCGGTCAGCAGCACGGTGCCGTCGGCCGGCAGGGCGCGCCGCACCGCCTTCAGGATTTGCAGCGCGCGGGCATCGTCGTGGTCGAAGATCACACGCACGAGGCTGATCACGTCGCAACCGGTCGGCAAGGGGTCGCTGAAGAAGCTGCCACCGGCCACCGTCGCCCGGTCGGACAGGCCTTGCTCGGCAAACTTGATGCGGGCTCGCTCGGCCACCGCAGGCAGATCGAACAGCACCAGCTTGAGGTGCGGAGCCCGCGCCGCCACCGCAGACAGGAACGTGCCCTCCCCGCCGCCGACATCGAGCAGGCGCCGGTGCTTGTCGAACGAGTAGGCGTCGAGCACCTCGTCGGAGACCAGCGTCTGCGACGCCGACATCAGCGCCGAGTATGGGCTGACGTGATCGGTGTCGAGCGCGCCCGGGGCATCGGCGGCGGCATAGGGCCAGTAGTTGGCCAGCGCCGAGGTGCGGGCTTCGCCGCGCAGCAGCGCCACCGGGTCGGCCAAATCGACGTACAGCTCGGCGTGGTGCTCGATCATCGACGCGATGGCGGTGTCGCCCACCAGTGGCGCCCCCAGTGCTCCGAGTCCGAAGCGGCCGCGACTGCGGCGCTCGACCAGACCGAGCGACACCGCCCCCATCAGCAGCCGTTGTGCGGCGTCTTCAGACAAGCCCAGACGCGGCGCCAGCGCCGACACCGTCTGCGGCTCTTCGGCCAGCAGGTCGAACAGCCGCAAGCGCACGCAGGCCAGCAGGATTTGCGAGTAGACGAAGCCGGCCACCAGGTCGAACAGCCCGCTGGCGCGCTTCTGGGCGATCGGGCGCGTCAGCGCGAAACCGGCCGCCCAGCGACGGAAACGCCGACTGCCGATCAGCCCGTCGCGCCAGGCGCACCAGCGGTCAAGCAAGCGATCGGGCCACGACGGAGTCGAAGGCAACCCGGCTTTCGGACTCAAAACCCCCAACGGCTCCATCGTGATGCGGTCTGGCTGGACGATTGAGAAATTTCGACCAGATTCATGCCGCGACGCGAACCACTTCCTCGGTCATGGCCTTGGGGACCAGGCGCTCGGCCTCGAAGCGCACCAGGGCCCGCATCTGCGCCGCGCCGGGGCATGTTGGGATGGCGTCGATCGCAGCCGCCACCAAGCGGTCGAAATGATGGATCGCGCCTTCCAGCCCCAGCTCGCGCGCCGCGCTGGGGCGGCAAAGCGCCACGTCCTGACCGGTCGGCTTGCCGAGCTGCAGCGGGTCGGAGGCCACGTCACGGATGTCGTCGGCCACCTGGTAGGCCTCGCCCAGCCATTCACCAAACGCGCGCCACGGCGCCGCGTCGGCGCCGGCCGCCTGGGCGCCAGCGATCGTCGCGGCCGCGAACAACGATCCGGTCTTGGCGCGCTGGTAGTCGGCCAGCGACACCCGCGGCTCACATTCCCAGGCCTGGCCAGCCACGATGCCATGCGGCATGCCGGTGGCGCGACCGATGGTTTTCAGCAGCAGCGGCAGGCGCAGCGGAGACTGCGCCGCCCCAGTGCCGAGCGTCTGGAAGGCCAGCACGATCAACGCATCACCGGCCAGCACCGCCAGGCTTTCTCCGAAAGCGAAATGCACCGAAGCACGGCCGCGGCGCGTCGGCGCGTCGTCGAAGCACGGCAGGTCATCGTGGACCAGCGAGGCGCAATGCAGCAACTCAATGGCCGTGGCGGCCGCTTCCGATAAAACAGGATCGTCGTCCCCGCAGGCCTGCGCCACGGCCAGGCACAGTTGCGGTCGAATCCGCGCGCCGCCGGGGAACACGGCATGGCGAATCGCGCCGGCGAGTTTCGGTGGGCAGCCTTCTTCTTCTCCAGACGCGATGGCCGCAGCCAGCGATTGTTCAATGCGGGTGATGGGCTTCATGGGGAACTCCGGCTGGCGCCGCGTGGCGGATTGCTGGGTCGCCAGACTGTCAATTCAGCCTGTCGAACTAATGTGTCAACTAATGTAGACACATGAACATCCGCCGTCAACAGCACAACGCCTCGCCCGGTAGGTCGGCTGAGCCACCGCTGCGCTCAGGGCCAATGATTTGGCTTCGGACCGTCGACTCGACGCCGACTGAACAGGGTGAAACACACCCCTAGTTTTAGGGTTTGCGAGGTTTCCGTCGGTCGATTGCTGTGATCTTGCTGAATTGGCTTAACGCATTCACCCTCCGCGTTACCGCTCGCAAAGGAGTTTCGACATGCACCGTTTCGCAACCCTGAAATCCGTTCCGGTCGTGCTGCTGATCGCTGGCTCTTTCGCACACGACGCCAACGCGTTCACCCAACCGGTGACGTTTAACGTCCTGAATGCGTCGGCCACGCTCCCCGATCCATTCGGCGTGGGAGACAACCTGCGACTCGACACGCTGGTGACCACGCAAACCGGCGCGCTGCTGCAGTCGATCACATTCACCGTCAGCCCAGGTGTCGACGCCTTCTTCGGCGAGGCCGCCTGGGAAATTTCCACGGCCAGCAGCACCGCACCGCGCTTGGTGGGCGTGAACATCGATCTGTTCAATTCAGCCAATGTGCTGGTCGGCAGTGACTCTTTCGCAGGCGTCCTTGGCGGCTTTGCGGTTTCGACACTGGCCGGGTCGATCGGCCCCGGCATCTACAGACTCGTGGCCACCGGAACCGGCATACGCGCTTCGTCCCTCGACATCACCGTTGGCTTCATCAGTGAGGCCCCGGAACCGCACTCCCTCGCGATGATGCTGTCTGGTCTGGGCGTGCTGGGTTTTCTGGCGTTGCGCCGCCGTTAAGTCGTTTTCTCGGAGAAGTAGTCGCGACGGCGACTGCTCGCGCGCCGCTCGTTCGGCAAGAAGCGCACCAAGCTCTGACTGAAGCGGTGCAGCTTCAAGCGACGCACCACCGAAACTCGATATCGCCGGTCGATATTGCCTTCAGGGCAGCCGCTGCACCTCAAGTCGCCCGTGGGCACACGCCAGGGTTTGACCGAGCAGCGCGGTGACGGCATGGATCGCGCTGATCACGGGCGTCGGTACCCCGGTGATGCGGCCCAGTTCGACGACGCTGCCGACCAGCGATTCCAGTTCAAGGGCGCGGCCCTGTTCGACATCGCGCAGCATCGAGGTCTTGTGTGCGCCGACCGCTTCGGCACCGGCGATCCGCTGATCGAGCGAGACCTTGAAGGCGACGCCGAGCTGCTCGGCCACCGCCTGGGCTTCTCGCATCATGTCGACGGCAAGGTCGCGGGCGAGCGGATGTCGGCAGATCTGCTCCAGCGTCGCGTGGGTCAGTGCGCTGATCGGGTTGAAGCTCAGGTTGCCCCACAGCTTGATCCAGATCTCGGTGCGAATGTCCCGGCTGACCGGTGACTTGAAGCCGGCGGTCATCATCGCCTGCGACAGTGTCTCGACCCGCAGACTGCGGCTGCCATCGGGCTCGCCGAGTGTGAAGCGGTTGCCCTCGATCAGCCGCACCACACCGGGTTCGACCAACTCGGCGGCCGGGTACACGACGCTGCCGATCACGCGCTCGGGTTCGATGTGCGCGGCCAGCGCGCCGTCGGGGTCGACGCTGCCGAGGCGCCGACCTTCATGCGGACCGCGCAGCTTGTAAAAGTACCACCAGGGGATGCCGTTGATCATCGGCACCACCACCGTCGCGGGGCCGAACAGGCTGCGCAGTGACGGCAGCACCTCGCGCACCTGGTGGGCCTTCAGCGTCAGCAGCACCACGTCCTGCGGACCCGCATCGGCCATGTTTTGCACTGCACGCACGGTGGTCGCGTGCTGCACGCGGCCGTCATCGAGAATCAGCTTGAAGCCGCGGGCGTTGATGGCCGCGAGGTTCTGGTTGCGCGCGATGAAGGTGACGGCTTGCCCCGACAGCGCCAGCCTCGTGCCCAGATAGCCACCAATGGCACCGGCACCGACCACTGCAATTTTCATGTCGCTTGCCGCCAGTTCAGGGCTCAGCCGAGCCCGAGCTTTTGCGCCAGACCGATGCGCTGCAGTTTGCCGGTGGCGCCCTTCGGAAGCTCGTTCATGAAGAGGATTTTCTTGGGCACCTTGTAGTCGGCCATGCGCTCGGCCACGAACGCCTGGATGTCGCGCTCGGTGGCGGCAGCGCCTTCCTTCAGCACCACCACCGCAGCGACTTCTTCGCCGAGCTTCGGATGCGGCATCCCGAAGCACATCACCTGAGCCACTGCCGGGTGGTCCATCACGATGTCGTCGACCTCGCGCGGGCTGACCTTCTCACCACCTCGGTTGATGATCTCCTTCAGGCGCCCGGTGAGGCTGAGGTAGCCGTCGGCATCCTTGATGCCTTGGTCGCCGGTACGGAACCAGCCGCCGGTATAGCCCTCGGCATTGGCCTGCGGGTTGTTCTCGTAGCCGGCGGTGACGTTCGGCCCGCGAATCACGATCTCGCCGATCTGTCCCGCGTCGAGCAGGCGGCCGTCCTCGCCCCTGATCGCCACGTCTGGGCCGGCCGGCAGACCGACCGTGCCGGGTTTGCGCAAGCCCGGCGGCAGCGGGTTCGATGCCATCTGGTGCGCGGCCTCGGTCATGCCGTAGGCCTCGATCAGCGGCGATTGAAACAGGTCTTCGAGTTGCCTGATGACCTGCGGCGGCATCGACGACGACGATGAGCGCAAGAAGCGCAGCGGATGGCGCGCGATCACGTCGGCATGTCCCTTCGCACGCTGCACGATGGCTTGATGCATCGTCGGCACGGCGGTGTACCAGGTGGGCCCGGCCTCGTCCATCCACGCGAAAAACCTCAGCGTGTTGAAGCCCGGCGTGCAAAACACCTGCGAGCCAGCTGACAGCGGTGCCAGCACGCCCGCGATCAGCCCGTGGATGTGGAACAGCGGCATGATGTTCAAGCCAATGTCGTTGGGCTGGAACTGCAGCGTCGCGCGGATGTGCGCCGCCGACGCGCACAGGTTGCCGACCGACAGCGGCACGATCTTCGGCCGCGAGGTGGTGCCCGAGGTGTGCAGCACCATGCCGATGTCGGAGGCGATGGCGTATCCGCCAGGTGATGCGGGTTGCGCCGTGAAGGCTTCCCGAGGCTGCAGCGTGAACTGCCCCGCTGGCGCCCCATCGGTCACCACCAGATCGATGATGCGCACGCCCAGCTTCATCGCCACTTCGATGGCAGGCGAGGTACTGCCCCGTTCGACGATCAGCGCCCGCGCGTTCAGGTCGGACAGGTAGAACTCGAATTCCTCGGCGCGATAAGCCGGGTTCAGCGGTGCGCTGGTCGTGCAAGACGCACAAGCGATGAAGCAGGCCGCCATCTCGGGGCCGTTGTCGAGCACGATCGCCACGCGGTCGTTGCGGCCGATGCCGAACAGGTTCAAGGCCGCGATCGTCTCGCCGATGAGTGCGCGCAGACCGCCGAAGGTCAGCGGTGCGCGCGAAGGTGCCGAGAGGGCCAGATCGGCATCGGCGCCAGCAGCAAGTGTGAATCGAAGGGCAGTCTGCATGGGGTGTTTGAGGCATGAGGATGTCCGCCACCTGCATTTGACCGGACTGTAGCGGCGTCGGGATAATCCGCAGTGGGTCGCAGACACCGACCGTCGTTGTCTGCCCCTCCCACTCCACCGTGCCCGACTCCGTGTCCACCACCCCGCTTTGAAGTCTGCCCCCGGCTCGCTGGACGCGCCTCCCGCTCCCCTGCCCGACGCGGGCTCGGCCACGCTTGAATTGATCGATGTGTCGTGCGTTCGCGGCACGCGTCGGCTGTTCGCGGGCATCGACTCGGTGCTGCGGGCCGGCCAACTGCTGCGTGTGCAGGGTGCGAACGGGGCCGGCAAGACCAGCTTGCTGCGCACGCTGTGCGGGCTGTCGTCACCGGATCGTGGCGAGGTGCGCTGGCGGGGACGGCCGGTGGCGGCCGACCGCGACGGTTTCCATCGCGAGTTGATCTACCTCGGCCACGCCGCCGCTTTGAAAGACGATTTGTCCGCTTGCGAAAACCTGCAAGCGGCCAGCCTGCTCGGTGGTCAGCGGCCGTCGAAGGCGCAGGTGATGGCTGCACTTGCCGCGGCCGGCCTGAAACATCGCGAACACCTGAGTGCGCGCAGCCTGTCGCAAGGTCAGCGTCGGCGTGTCGCGCTGGCGCGGCTGGTGTTGCAGCCATCGGCACCGCTGTGGGTGCTCGACGAGCCCTTCAATGCGCTCGACACGGCGGCCACCGACTGGTTGCTGGCGGCTGTGACGGCGCAGTTGCGCGCGGGTGGCATCGTCGTGCTGACCAGCCACCAGCCGGTGGCGATCGATGCGTCGCTGTCTCAAGTGACGCTGACGCTGTGAATCTGAACCGCAGCACGCCTCCGGTGGCCGATCTCGACACCGCCCGTGCGTCGGCATTCGCCGCGATGCGCGGCATCTTCCTGCGCGACCTGCGCCTCGCGATGCGGCGCCGCGCCGACACCGCTGCGGCACTGTTTTTCTTCGTGATCGTCGCCAGCCTATTTCCGCTCGGCGTCGGCCCCGAACCCGGGGTGCTGCGTACGATGGCACCCGGCGTGGTGTGGGTCGCCGCGCTGCTGGCGTCGATGTTGTCGCTCGGGCGGCTTTTCGCCGATGACCACCAGGACGGCACGCTCGAACATCTGCTGCTGTCGGTGTGCCCACTGCCGCTCATCGTGCTCGCCAAGATGGCCGCGCACTGGCTGTGTTCGGGCCTGGCGCTGACGCTGGTCGCACCGCTGCTGGCCTTGCAGTTCGACCTGCCGGCGTCGTCGATCGGGGTGCTGACGCTGTCGCTGCTGCTGGGCACGCCGCTGCTCAGCCTGATCGGCGGCATCGGCGCCGCGCTGACGGTCGGCGTGCGCGGCGCCGGGGTGCTGTTGTCGCTGCTGGTGCTGCCGCTGTGCGTGCCGGTGCTGATCTTCGGCGCCGGGGCCGTCGATGCGGCCACCGCCGGGCTGGCTGTGGGGGCCCATTACACGCTGCTGGGGGCGATGCTGGTGCTGGCGTTGTTCCTGGCGCCCCTGGCGGCGGCAGCAGCCTTGAGGATCGCGCTGGATTGAGCGCGTTGCACAATATGCGGCTGTCTGGGAGCTGGGTCTGTCACCGGTGCGCTTCCAACGGGTGACAGCCGGAGTAAGAAGTCGTGCAGCTCGCTGAAATCAACTGGTTCAAGTATGCCGCGCCGCAGCGTTTTTACGCGCTGGCAGGCCGAGCCGTTCCCTGGGTGGGCGCGCTGGCGGCGGTGCTTGCCGTCGTCGGGCTCGGCATCGGACTGCTCGTCGCGCCGACCGATGCGCAGCAGGGCGAGGCCTATCGCATCATCTTCATCCATGTGCCTGCGGCCTGGATGTCGATGGTCGTCTACTTGGCCATGGCGTTTTGGGCCGCAGTCGGCCTGATCTTCAACGCCCGGCTGGCCGCGATGCTGGCCACCGCGCTGGCGCCGACCGGTGCGCTGATGACATTTATCGCGTTGTGGACCGGCGCGCTGTGGGGTCGTCCGACGTGGGGCGCGTGGTGGGTGTGGGATGCGCGACTCACGTCCGAGTTGGTGCTGCTGTTTTTGTACATCGGCTTCATGTCCTTGCACGCCGCCATCGACGACCCGCGGCGTGCCGATCGGGCAGCAGCGTTGCTGGCGCTGGTCGGCGCGGTCAACGTGCCGATCATCTATTTCTCGGTGAAGTGGTGGAACACCTTGCACCAGGGCGCGTCGGTCACCTTCACCCAGGGTTCCAGCATGGCGACGCCGATGCTCGCTGGCATGCTGGTGATGGCACTCGCGTTCTGGGCCTATTGCATCGCGATGGCACTGGCGCGCCTGCGCGTGGTCATCCTGGAGCGCGAGCAGCACACGCAGTGGGCGCATGCCGAGCTGGGGAACGCATGAGCGAGCCGTCGAGTGCATCGGCCCTTCGAAGGCTGAAGGACCGCACATGATCTGGAGCAGTTGGGCCGAGTTCGTCGCCATGGGCGGCTATGGGCTTTATGTGTGGGGATCGTTCGGCGTCACGGCCGCCGTGATCGCCGCCGAGATGTGGGCGATCGCCGCCCGCCGCCGGGCGCTGATCCGGCATGAACACGATGTCAGCGGCGCAGACTTGGGAGAGACCTGATGAAACCCAGAACCAAACGGGGGCTTGCCATCGTGACGGGGCTGGCGGTGTTGGGCATTGCGAGCGCGCTGGTGCTCAATGCCTTCCGCAGCAACATGGTGTTTTTTTTCAGCCCGTCGCAGGTGGTCGCCAAAGAAGCCCCGCGTGAACGCAGTTTCCGCGTCGGTGGCCTGGTGGAGCAAGGTAGCGTGGTGCGCGACGAGAAGACCTTGAAAGTCAATTTCGTCGTGACCGACCTGGCGCAAAAAATCCCCGTCACCTACACCGGCCTGCTGCCCGATTTGTTCCGCGAAGGCAAGGGCGTGGTCGCCCAGGGCAAGCTGGGTCCGGACGGCGTCTTTCGTGCCGATCAGGTGCTCGCCAAACACGACGAAAACTACATGCCGCCCGAAGCCGCCGACGCGCTCGCGAAGGCCCGCAAGGGCCAGATGCCGGGCGCGGCGATGAGCCCGTCGCCGACCGAACTGCCTTACTGAGCCTCATCATGATTCCTGAACTCGGGCATGTCGCCCTGATCCTGGCGCTGTCGATGGCGTTGGCGCAAAGCGTGCTGCCGATGATCGGCGCGCAGCGCGGTAACGCGGCGTGGATGTCGCTGGCACGCCCGTCGGCGCGCGGTCAGTTCATCTTCGTCGCCATCGCCTACGGCTGCTTGACCCACGCCTTCGTCACCAACGATTTCTCGGTGCTGCTGGCCGCCGAGCACTCCAACTCGACCTTGCCGCTGGTGTTTCGCATCACCGCCGTTTGGGGCAACCACGAAGGCTCGATCCTGCTGTGGTCGCTGATCCTGGCGGGCTGGACGTTGGCGGTGTCGATCTTCTCGAAGCGGCTCGACGACGTGACGGTCGCCCGCGTGCTCGGCGTGATGGGTCTGGTGAGCTGCGGCTTCCTGATGTTCACGCTGTTCACCTCCAACCCGTTCGAGCGGCTGCTGCCCGGCGCGCCCGACGGCCGCGACCTGAACCCGCTGCTGCAGGACGCCGGCATGGTGATCCACCCGCCGATGCTCTACATGGGCTACGTCGGCTTCGTGGTCGCGTTTGCGTTTGCCATTGCTGCGTTGCTGTCGGGTCGGCTCGATGCCTCGTGGGCGCGCTGGTCGCGGCCGTGGACCACCGTGGCCTGGTGCTTCCTGACCACCGGCATCGCGCTCGGCAGCTTCTGGGCCTATTACGAATTGGGCTGGGGTGGCTGGTGGTTCTGGGACCCGGTCGAAAACGCCTCGTTCATGCCGTGGCTGGTCGGCACCGCGCTGATGCATTCGCTGGCCGTCACCGAAAAGCGCGGCGGCTTCAAGATGTGGACCGCGCTGCTTGCGATCCTCGCGTTTTCGCTGTCGCTGCTCGGCACGTTCATCGTGCGTTCGGGCGTGCTGAGTTCGGTGCATGCGTTCGCCTCCGACCCGGCGCGCGGCATCTTCATCCTGGGCTTCCTGGTCGTGGTGATTGGTGGTTCGCTGTCGCTGTTCGCGTGGCGCGCACCGAAAGTCGGCCTCGGCGGCAGCTTCGATCTGGTGTCGCGTGAATCGATGCTGCTGGCCAACAACGTGCTGCTGGTGGTGGCCGCTGCGGCGGTGCTGCTCGGCACGCTGTACCCGCTGGTGCTCGACGCGTTGAACATGGGCAAGATTTCAGTTGGCCCGCCGTACTTCGTGGCGGTGTTCGTGCCGCTGATGGCACCCGCGCTGTTTTTGATGGGCATCGGCCCGATGACGCGCTGGCGGCAGGCCGGTGTGATCGATCTGGCGCGCAAGCTGCGCTGGGCGTTCGGCGTCAGCGCGGCGTCGGCGGTCATCGCGCCGATGTTGCTCGGTCACTGGACGCCGATGATCGGCTTCGGCCTGCTGCTGGCGGCGTGGATCGCCAGCACCGCTGTACTGAACCTGGTAAGCCGGGTGCGCGGGGGTTCGCTGGAGATGGTGGCCGCCCGCCTGGCAGCGCAGTCGGGCAGCTACTACGGCATGCTGTTCGCGCACCTGGGGGTGGCGGTGTTCACCCTCGGCGTCACCGTGGTCAGCGGCTACCAGAGCGAAAGCGATGTCCGCATGCAGGTCGGCGAAACCACCAGCGCCGGTGGGTACACGTTCACGATGCAAGGCGTGCGCGAAGTCAAGGGGCCCAACTACGTCGCCGCGCAGGCATCGATCGGGGTCACGCGCGACGGACAGCCCGTCACCACGCTGTGGCCCGAGCGCCGCATCTACAACGTGACGCGTTCGCCGATGACCGAAGTCGCGATCGACCGCAGCCTCGCGCGTGATTTGTACGTCGCGCTCGGCGAGCCCGTCAGCGCGACCGCCTGGAGCGTGCGCGTGCACCACAAGCCGATGGTCAACCTGATCTGGCTGGGCTGCCTGATGATGGCCGGCGGGGGGTTCCTCGCGGTGATGGACCGGCGCTACCGGGTGCGCAGCCCTGCGCAGGCGGCAGTGGCGACAACAGCGGGAGCGGCTTCGCCGCCGCCCCGGCCGATCTCGATCATCGGCACCATCGTGCGCAAGTTCCGAACCCGATGAAGCGGTATCTGTTGCCGCTGCTGGTGTTCGTTTTGCTGGCGGGGTTTCTGGCAGTGGGCCTCAAGCGCGACCCGCGTGCAATTCCGTCGCCGCTGATCGACAAGCCGGCACCCGGCTTCAGCCTGCCGCAGCTTCACGCGCCAGAGCAGCGCGTCGCGGCGGCGGATCTGCGCGGTCAGGTCTGGCTGCTCAACGTCTGGGCCTCGTGGTGCGTGGCGTGTCGACAGGAGCATCCGCTGCTGGTCGAATTGTCGAAGACCGGCCAGGTGAAGATGTACGGCCTGAACTACAAGGACAAGCGCGCAGACGCGTTGGGCTGGCTGGCCAAGCTCGGCGATCCGTATGTGCAGTCGATGTCCGACACCGAAGGCCTGGTCGGCATCGATTTCGGCGTCTACGGCGTGCCCGAGACCTTCGTCATCGACAAGCAGGGCGTGATCCGCCACAAGCACACCGGCCCGGTCACCGCCGATGCGCTGCGCGAGGTGCTGCTGCCGTTGGTGGCGAAGCTGGAGAAATCATGATGCGCCGGTGGCTGATCGCGCTGGCGTTGGCCGGCGCTGGGGTCGGCATCGGCGCCAAAGAGGCCGCCACCAGCGCGGCCGATCCCGCGCTCGAAGCGCGGGTGATGGTTGTCGCCGAAGAGCTGCGCTGCCTCGTCTGCCAGAACGAGACCATCGCCGCGTCGCACGCCGACCTGGCCGTCGACTTGCGCAAGCAGATCCGCACCAAGCTGCGTGAAGGCCAATCCGAGCGCCAGATTCTCGACTTCATGGTCGAGCGCTACGGCGAGTTCGTGCTGTACCGGCCCGCCCTCAAAGCGACCACTGTGCTGCTGTGGGTGGGCCCGTTCGCGCTGCTGCTGATCGCAGGCTTCGCGCTGGCAAGGGCCATCCGCAGCCGTCAGCGACAAGCCGCCACCCCGCTCAGCCCCACCGATGTCGCGCGTGCGCGGCAGCTCCTAGACGAAACCCCTGGTCCATGACGATTTTCTGGCTTTTGACCGCCGCGCTGACCGTGCTGGCGCTGACCCTGGTGTTGCCCCCGCTGATCAAGAAGCGGCCTGCCGCAGCGCGCTCCGATGCGGCGTCGGCTCGGTTGTCGACAATCGCGATCCTGCGCGAGCAGAAGACGCAACTCGATGCCGAACTGGCCGCCGGTACCCTCGATGCAGAGCAGCACCGGCTGGGTGTCGAAGAGATCGAGCGGCGGGCGCTGGAAGAAGCAGTGGGCAGCGAACCTTCGGGCCCGGTCCGCGCATCGGCGACGCCCGCGCCCCCGCGCTCGTGGAAGACCGCGCTGCTGGTGGCGTTGGGCGTGCCGCTGCTCGCCGTCGGCGTCTACACCCGAGTCGGCGCGCCGCAGGCCATCGACAGCGCCTCGGCCGTGTTGTCCCAAGGCGGCACCGAGGAGGTGACGAACGAGCAGGTCGAGGCCCTGGTCAAGACGCTGGCCGAACGCATGGAGGCCAAGCCCGACGATGTGCAGGGCTGGACCTTGTTGGCGCGCACCTACGCGGCGATGCAGCGCTTCCCGCAGGCCGACAAGGCCTACGCGCGCGCCACCGCGCTGGCGCCGCAAGACGCGCAATTGCTGATCGATCACGCCGATGTGCTCGCGATGCTGCAAGGCCAGCGCCTGGCGGGCGAGCCGGCCAGGCTGATTGCCAGAGCGTTGCAAATCGACCCGAAGAACGTCAAGGGACTGGCGCTCGCGGGTGGCCTCGCCTTCGAGTCCCGCGACTTCGGGCAGGCCCTGCGCTACTGGACGCAAGCGCGCGCGCTGACGCCGCCAGGCACCGAATTCGCAACCAGCCTCGACAGGGGCATCGAATCGGCGCAAGCGGCGTCCACAGGCGCACCGAGCACCTCGGTCGGGCAGACTGCTGAGACCGGCAGCGCGCCGACAGCGCAGGCAACGCCTGCCGCGCCTGCAGCGGCTCCAGCCAGCCGCGAGACCGTGGCCAGCAACACGGTGCTGGCGGCCCGAGTCACCGGGCAGGTGAGCTTGTCGCCCTCATTGGCATCGAAGGCCGCCCCGACCGACACCGTGTTCATCTTCGCGCGCGCCGCCGAGGGCCCGCGGATGCCGCTGGCGATACTGCGCCGCAGCGTCGCCGACCTGCCGATCGCTTTCACCCTCGACGATGCGATGGCCATGTCACCCGAGATGAAACTGTCGAACCATGCGCTCGTCGTCGTCGGAGCGCGGGTGTCGCGATCGGGCAATGCCATGCCGACTCCGGGAGATCTGACGGGTCAGGCAGTGGCAGTCAAAGTCGGCGCCGAAGGATTGCAGATCGTCATCGACACGCTCCAGCCCTGAAGGCGCTTGCCACACCTGGGCCCGGCTTTTTAAGGTCGTGACCAGACGGCACCCAAGCGGCAACGGCAGTACGTCACGATGCATCACAAGGCAGCTCGAGCTGGAAGTAGCGCTCGCCGCTGAAGTGTTGCCAGTACGGGTTCTCGCTCCAACGCGCGACCACATCTTCGTCGCTGAGCGCGTAGACGTGCTTCAAGTACAGCAGCGCGGCCATCAGCCGTGTGGGCAGTGCGGGCCGTCCGGTGGTGGAGACGAACTGCGGGCTCCACTCCTCAGCGAAGGCTTGCCAGTCGATCAGCTCGCCAAGCCGAACCAGCTCGTGCCGGTGGTCGATGAGGTTGAGCAGTTCGGTGCGGAACAGGTCGTGATCGGTACGCTAGTCAACTGGGTTTGGGCCCATCAGCACCTCAATGCAGTTTGCAAGGATTCAATATCAATTCAACCAATATCTTGCAAACTACACCAACAACATTCACCCCGTACATCCAGCATTCATGCGGGTCAGCAAAGTGTTCAGGGCGGACTACTTAACTAAACCGTAATTCGCTAAATAAAATAGGTGAATTATTGTACTACCGGCATTGTGCCATTTAAATTTCTGTAAACGTAGCCCAAAAAATCGTTTGTATTTACCGTCCAAGTATAACCCTGTGCCGCCATAGTCGCTGATGAAGACTCAGGGAAAATTGCATGGTCATCCCTAGCTGAATTATATTTCCGCATCAGCTTTACTGTGTTAGTAGGCTGAGGTAAACTTTTTGGATACACATAACCCTCTATACCATCAGTTCTATATCCGATTGATTTAAAGTATGCTTCTTCAGTTGAATTGATATACACGGTATCAATATGGGCAGGATTTGAATTACATACCTCTGGCAGGCCTAGTGATGAACCATCAGCACACTTCCAACTCATTCTAATGATGGGGCTCAAAGCAACAGTTGAACTCTTAGGATTTGCGTCAGTAGTAAAAACCCACACTTCTGCCAGCGGAGTGGTAGAACCTGTTCCACCAATAACAAATGGATTTCTCGGAAAAGAAGGATAGCTTGTAATTCCGATGCCAAAGTATGATGTATAAGTTCCGAGTAACTGTCCATTACTTGTATACACATCATCAGAATAAATATTTACAGTGTTTCCGTAAAAGTCCGGGTAACTGTCAACAACAGCAGAAATAGGCCGTCGCGGGAAAAGGGTCCCATCTAACGCAGCATTAGCCATTTGAGGGACAGTTATATACAAGGCATCAGAGCGAGTAGCACTGTAGAACGAGAAGAGCGGCGTCAATCTACGAGTATTGGTTGCTAGTGTATTATTTACAGCAGTCAATGCATTAGGCAAACCCGAACCTAATTGCGCTGTTGGAGTTCCAGTCAGATTAGCGCTCTGCTTGATAATTTGCCTAACCTGATCAGTAGAAAGTAAAGGGTTTATAGAAAGAATCAAACCAGCAAGAGCACTGATGTGTGGCGCGGACATAGACGTACCGGTGCAACTTCCATAACCGTCACCGTAGCCGTTAGAAAAACGATCGCCTGATTCATCGCTGGGTACCGCTACCGGAAAGTTAGGGCCAGTCGTCGAAAGCATGTTCGAATCAGTACATAACGCAAAATACTCACTGTTGTATGTGTTTCCAGCCTTGAACGTGGAGATAACGTTTGTTGCTGGACCGAGAACACCGCCAACACCCGCCCAAGAGCTTCCATTTCCTGTAGCAGAATTACTAGCGGTAGTATTTATTTCATACCGCGAATTTGGAACTCCGATTTGTGGACTGAATATAGCTGTACCTCCAACTGGCAATACTGGAAATCTACCTAATGATGTCATTGGTTCGGGTAGAATTGTTTTATTAAAGTTTCCTGCAGATTCAATGACAAGCATACCCCGCTCTTTAGCTAGGTCAAACATTTCACATATGATTTGCATAGGAGTGCAGGTCAATTGCTTAGCGTCACCGCTCCAATTCAATATCTGCATCCCCGCCTCAATCGCAGCCTTGATTGAAACAGCAGATCTTTCATAACTTTGAACGGTTTGAATACCAAGGAAAGAACTATTGGCGACCGGAAAATTTCCTATTGAGCAGTTTAGACATCCACCTGAGATTCCAACGCTATTATTTGGTTGCGCGGCAATAATACCGGCAACGTGAGTTGAATGCGGCGAATTAGCGATAGTAAAGCTTGCTTTAGGTGTTAATGGATATCCTGGAGACAACTGCGCTCGATACCGATTAAGTAGATCTGGATGCACGCTTACAATCCCTTTTGGATATTCACCGCCAATTGTTCCAAAATACCCAAAATCCAATACGCCGATATATGCATTCCCTTTAACAATATCCCACGCTGCGGGGAAATTCATTGCATGTAATCCCCACTGATATTTTTTTTTTTGGATTTGATACGGCAGTGGGAAGAAAATAAGAATCGTTGGGTGAAAATGAAAAGACCATGTTTGACTTATTCATCCCTACAGAAGAAAGTGATTTCTCCGTTTGCAACAACACCAACGCCTTCCGAGCAGCATCAATGGATTCATATGTCAACAAGATATATCTTTCTAACCTCTCTTGGATTAGCTGACCTTTTTCACCTTGAACACGCAATTCATCGCTCATTCGATCACTGTCAAATATAAATTTGACATGCTTAGGAAACGCCATTATTTTGGACAGAGTTTGAACTTTCTCCTCAAGCGCTTGAACAAACTGGCGCTCAAGTGCAGGTCGGGTAACTGGAGATTTAACCACGCCCTGTCCCGAAATCAATTCTTTTATCCTTTGAGACTGATTATAATCTAAAGAAATAATTATCTGATTAGTATCCCCCGTATCAGTATCTGACATGAGGAATTTATGGTGATTAACAAGTGTGCGCCTTTCAATTTCTTGCACAGGCCCTAAAGCTTGGGCCCGAGGGAAGAAGCGTAATTCATACGGCCCTTTTTCTAGCAAATCGCCCTCTTCAGAAGGGAATTGCGCAGCTTGCGCTGGCAGAAATTATACTCGCTAACAAAAATATCACAACTTTCATAATCTCGGCCCTTAATATTTTATATTATCTTAAATTGAATGCGATAA
Organism: Rhizobacter sp.; assembly: GCA_031390425.1. GTDB lineage: Bacteria > Pseudomonadota > Gammaproteobacteria > Burkholderiales > Burkholderiaceae_C > PBB1. The sequence continues at coordinate 2,910 of JANMTL010000205.1, read as the reverse complement.
TTCGATTATTTTTCAAGATTGTGATTATACAAAATCCCGAAATTTGTTGATTTTCCAGCTACCAGCGGCCCACGAGCCCGAATGAATGCGGATCCTAACAACGGCATGCCCATACCTGTTCCTTCTGATATTAAAAAAGCCCAGCCTGCTTTAACGCTTGGAGGAAGTGATTCGACGTTTGAGCCGATCGGGAATATTGATACTGCCGTGGTCTTAGCTCGAAGCACGGATGCCGCTAACGGATCTGGGTCGAATACGAGTACAGGCGCAGCACCACACAGTGGTCTATTCTGCATTGCTGGAGTTGCAAAAATAGGACTGGCGTTGTATTGATGCATAGATCTGTCAACAAAACCTGGGGTGTAATCGTCGAAAACATTAACACATCCTTTCAGGCCGTCGATTGAACCAGCACCGAAAGAAAAATACCTTGATGCGCCCGCACTCCCATTATTCCAAACTGCAGATATTGGTGACGTGGAGTAGTCCACGCCGAATGCGAAACGCCTAGTCGGCAATGAAATTGTCCAGTCTGTACGCGCAAAAATAATAGTTTCGAGCAGAAATTCATTCTTAAGCTTCTTTGCAGCCAGCACCTCTGAAACGCTCTCAACATAACTAAATGGAAAACTACTTAAATTAGCTGCAGCTCCAACATAAGGAGTTGAAAGGTCAGGCAGATCATACTGTTTAGGCGCAATCTTGGCCACGCCGCCTCCCTCAATTGTTCGTAGCAGTGGATCGTTGGTATACAGATCAATATTGGGCGCCGCATCAGCAGTTTGTGGCGAGAATACTATTCGGCCGCGTGCAGTTTGGCCAGCCGCATTAACTGCCGTTATTGAGGTGACAGGCATCGTCCAAACCACAGAAGCATCAAACACGTTGACCAAAATTGCATTCACGAACACACCGGTGGTTGGTGTATCGAGACCTAGATTAAGAGCATCCTGCTCGGTCACCGGCTCGTTAGCGAGCGCGCTAATTGCCGCAGCATCGGCAGCAGTCGGGTTTGGCATAGAGTCAAGGCAAGAAGCCACAGGCCGTCTCAAGGCGTGGTACAGGTGATTCGTTGGTCTGCCCACACCGGTCGCGCAGTCATTGCCCGGAGGCACATCAGCCATTGTGATGACCTCCACATATCCTTCACGCGTCAATTCGGCTTGCATTGCACTGGTCAACCCGCTAGAAGGAAGACGGTTGGTGACGAATGAGCCATTGACGTTTGCCGGGAGGGTGTACGAACTGTCTGTTGTGGTGAGTGTCGAAAGGCCGTTAACACCCTGGCTGATGTTCGCCGACCATACGTCCAAGGGCCCCAGCAGCACGGTGAAATCGTAGACAGTATCGGCGTTCACTGCGCTACGAAATCGCACCTTTACAACCTTACCGTTAAAGTCCGTATTTGTTATATTTATCAGAGTTGAGTTGCCACTCTGACTACTGAAGTAAGGAATCACAGTAATGTGGCCCGAACCACCTCCACGATTTACTCGCAATGCGGTGGCATCGGTGGCGGTAGCGGCATTCGCTGCGCCAAACACACCAGTACCTGCTATCGAGACACCAGCCCTTGCAGTATTCAATAGACAGCCCGCAGCGAGTGCAGAAGCAAGAGTTATCAAAAGTCTTGTATTTTTCACACTCATTCTCCTAGTGAAAATTTGACCTTACAAACAATAACATTTATAAAGCCGATGGACGTTATGACTAAGGTGGGAGACCATTATTTAAGATTCACATACAGTTGATAGACGCCTAGAAGCTTTGCTATCCGCGCTTCATCGACGAAGATGATATGCAGGACACTTCTACTGAACGATATTGGTAGATCTTTTCGGCTGCAGCTGCAGCTTAATATATTATTAATACCGTGCATCAACAAAAAACTGTCTCAAACCAGCAGTCGTCTCACCCCGAAATAAACTTCAAGTTGGACTGAGGATAGCCTTAGTTACAGTGCGTCGATTACACCATCGCGGGGCTGCAACAAAATTTTTATACGCACCCCCTTAATAGGAATGGCCGGCGAACGAAATGTGGCTGAAGCCAAGGCATATTTCCTATACAAGGGTTTCCCCCGCTGTCAAGCAAAGCCATGCCATGACGAATCGCGTGAGCAATTCGTCTATGCAGGTCAGCTTCCCAATACCGATCGCATGCCGATGGCGTTGACCACAGGACGAGTTGCAGGACCCTTGAATGTGCAGTCAGCGTTGCGCGACAAGCAACTCCTGGGCGGACTTCCCGCTGGCCAAGGCAGCCTCACAAACCCGGCCCCGCGATCAAACAGCTACGCGATCTGATGAAGAGTCCAGCCTGAATCGCCCCGGAATTCGTGGAGGCCATTTGGTTTAAGTCAGACCGCCACCGTGGCGGCTTGACTGACGATTAACCGGCAATAGTTTGCCTCAGCTTCTGCAGGCGGGATGTAGCCGATGGGTTCGAGCAGCCGGTGGTGGTTGAACCAAGACACCCATTCCAGGGTGGCCAGCTCGACCGCTTCCTTCGTCTTCCACGGCGCGCGGCGATGGATCAACTCAGCCTTGTAGAGCCCGTTGATCGTCTCGGCCAGGGCGTTGTCGTAGCTGTCGCCTTTGCTGCCCACTGAGGGCTCGACGCCGGCTTCGGCCAAGCGCTCGCTGTAGCGGATCGAGACGTACTGCGAGCCTCTGTCGGAATGATGGACCAGGCTGCTGTCGCGCTCGGGCTGGCGCGCGTACAGCGCTTGTTCGAGCGCATCGAGCACGAAGTCCGTGCGCATCGACCTGAACCGGCCCCCATTCAGTGGACGCCACGAAGCACGATGAGCGTTATCCACGGACGGCCGGTTCGGTCGCTTGCGACGAACCGGGAACCGGCCGTCGGTGGGTAACGCGGGGCCTCACTAGCGCACGGCCTTGCTCTGTG
>JANMTL010000201.1:0-5287 GCA_031390425.1 Rhizobacter sp. | reverse complement strand
TGTCGGCGCTGGACAACCTGTTCGTCCTGGTGCAGGCGCTGGAAGCCGACGAAACGCACCGCAACGCCTCGGAATCGGATCCCCTGATGGCCGCCCTGGGCCTGCCGTACCCGACGATCATCGGGATGGTACGCGGCGGCGACTGGGCATCGACGGTCCTGGACCAGGTCGTCGCAGATGGTCGATATGGGGTCCGGCTCGGCCAGTCGGCGGCCCAGGCGGAGGCGGAACTGCGCGCCTGCATCGCGGCGGCGTGTGCCCGTGACCCGTTCCTGCGGGATCATCCGGCCGGCGTGGAGATCACCGGCGGCCGATTCGGGTCGGCGCGCGTGCCCCTTGGCCATCCCCTGACGGTCGGTCTGGCAGCGACCGTGGAGGCGGTCACGGGCCGGCGCCCAGGACTCATCGGTGAACCCTACGGGGCGGACATGCAGATGTTCATCAACGTCGGGGCCACGCCGTGCGTGATCTTCGGGCCTGGCGACGTCCGGCTCGCCCACGGCGCGGATGAGTATGTCCCGCTTGATGAAGTCGAGCAGTGTGCCCGCGTGCTGGCGGTTTGGGTGCTGAGGGAGTTCTACGCGCCGGAGGAATGAGCGGCGGCGTGATCGCGCACCGCGCTGCGCCGCGCCAGCACCAGGAGGATGGGCACGACAACTAGCCCGGCACCCAGCAAGCCCAGGGTCGCGTAGCCGGCCGCTGCGACGACCAGCCCTGAGCCCAGGCTTGCCGCGGCTGCCGAACTCCAGATCAGAGCGTCGGTGAGGCCCTGGAGGCGCGTGCGCTCGGCCAGCGACAGGTCCTGCGTGAGCAGGGCGGAACCGGCGACATAGCCAAGGTTCCAGCCGTAGCCCAACAGGAAGAGCGCGATGAACAGCAGGAGCCCGCCGTCGGGTGGTGCCACCGCCGCCAGGATCGCGGCGCTTGCCGTGACGGCCAGGCCGGCCAGGATGACCGGCACGCTCCCGAGCCGATCGGTCAATCGGCCGGAGATCGGCGACAGGCCGAACATCCCGAAGGTGTGGCCGCTGAGGACGATGCCGATCGCTCCCAGGTCATGGCCGTGATCCGTCATGTGCAGGGGCGTCATGGTCATGATCAGGACCATCACGACCTGGACCGCCACGAGCGCCACGATGGCGACCGGTACGTTGGGCAGGCTCAGGACGCTGCGGAGCGATCCGGCCGTGCTCCGTTGTGCACCAGGGCGGTCGTGGCGGGATGAGATGTCGGCGAGGTCATAGGGATCGGGCCGCAGCGAGGCCTCGTCGTCGAAGAAGCCAACGTGCAGGTGCAGGTCTCGGGCCTGCGCAAGTTGCTCGGGCCGCACGCCATCGCCACCGTGCCCGGCCTGGGCTATCGATTCACGATGGCGTTGCGAGAAGCGACCGGCGACACGCCTGCCCTCGCCGCGCACGAGCCGGTGGTGGCCGGCCTGCCGTTCCCAACCGATACGCTGGTGGGCCGCGACGACGACGTCCGTACCTTGCGTGTGTGGCTGGCCGAAAGCAGATTGGTGACGGTGCTGGGGGCCGGTGGAATCGGCAAGACTCGGGTAGCCCAGCAAGTGGCCCGCCACGAGTCCGGCGAGGTTTCCGGGGGTATCGCATGGGTGGACTTGGCGGCGCTCACGACAGCCGAGCATCTTCCAGCGGCGATCGCCAACGCCGCGAATGTGCAGCTTGGCGATGGGCACGGCAACGCGGTCAATTCGTTGCTGCGCGCGCTGGCCGAGCGCGAGACGCTGTTGGTGCTCGACAACTGCGAACATCTTGCAGCCGAGGTCGGCGCGCTGGCCCATGCCATTCTTTCAGCCGCTCCGCGAATCCACCTGTTGGCCACCTCGCAGGAACTGCTGAAGGTGGCGGGCGAACGTGTTTATCGTCTCGACCCCTTGGCCGTGCCGCCGCAGGGGACCGGCAGCGAGCGCCTGCTCGATTTCGCCGCGGCGCAACTGCTTCTACACCGCGCCCGCCTGGTCGACCGCCGCTTCGCGTTCCAGACGGTAAACGCAGCCGCGATCGTCTCCTTGTTGCGCCACCTCGACGGCATTCCACTGGCAATCGAGATGGCCGCCGCGCGGCTATCGCTGTTCGGGCCGCATGCGCTCGACGCACGCCTGTCCGAATGGCTGCGGTTGCTGCGCGGTGCTAGCCACGGGATTCCGGCGCGACAGCACACGCTGCGCGCGACGCTGGAATGGAGCCATTCGCTGCTCGCTGTGCCCGAGCAAGCCGTGCTGCGGCGCTTGTCGATGTTCGTTGGCGGCTTTCGCATCGACACCGCACAGCGCACGGCGGGGGGAGACGATCTCGACGACGACGCGGTGCTAGACGGCTTGGCCGCGCTGGTCGACAAGTCGCTGGTCCAGGTCGAGCGGCTCGACCCGCCACGCTATCGCTTGCTCGAGACCATGCGGCTGTACGCGGCCGAGCGGCTTGCCGAGCACGCTGAGCGCGCCGAAGCGGCGACCGCGGGCGAGCGCCATGGGCAGGCCATGGCCACATTGGCGGTCGAAATAGAAGCGCGTTTTTGGGAGATGGGCGATCGGCCGTGGCTCGACCTATACGCCTGCGAATACGACGATCTTCAGGCGGCCTTTGACCGCGCCTGTGCGCGCGACGATGTCGACGTGGCCGCTCCCACCGCCCATGCCTTGCTGCGGCTCGACACGCTGCGCGGCATCAACGCGCCACGCCGACGCCGCGCCGAGTTGCTGTTCGCCATGCGGTTGCATGCTGGGCCCGAAGCCGCCGCATTGATCTGGACCTGCATCGCCTCGCACGGCTTGATCGCGATTCGCGAGGTGTCCCGGATCGAAGCCGCTCGACATGCCGTGGCGGCGTGGCGCGCGCTGGGCGACCCGGTGCGGCTGCATTTCGCTCTCGGCTTCCACGCAGCGGGGTGTTCGCGTGCGTGCGATTTCGAGACCGCCGATGCTGCACTCGCTGAAATGCGAGTGATCGAAGACCCGGCCTGGCCACTGCGGCGTCGTCTGTGGGGCGCCTCGGCATGGTCCGGCGTCTGCTTGCACCGCGGCGACGCCGCAGGGTATCGAACCGCCAGTCGCCTGGAGTTGGAACTTGCGGACGAGGCGGGCGCCGAAGCAGCGGCCGCCTGGGCACGCCTGAAGCTGGCCGACGCTGCGCTGATGGCCGGCGACGCTCCGCAGGCCATCGAACTCGGCCGCTGCGCAGTGCGCGGCCTGCGCACCATGAACCAGCCCTCGCATCTGGGACTCGCACTGACCAACTTGTGCGCGGCGCAGTTGTTGGAGGGGCAGCACGCGGCGGCGGCCGCGTCGGCCGTTGAAGCCCTGCCGTTGATGTGGCTCAGCGACTGGGGTTATCTGCTGGCCGATTCGCTGGCCCTGCTGGCTGCAAGGGCGGGGCGCTGGACCGATGCTGGACTGCTGCTCGGGTTCGTCGATGCCTGGTACGAGATCCACGCCGACGAGCGCCAACCCAACGAGGCACGATTGGCATTGCTGGCTGCCGCGACGGTGGAAGGCGCGATCGGAACCAGCCAGCTCGCGCATCTGCGCCGCGATGGCGCGCTGCTCACCGACGCACACGCCCGCTTGCTAGCTCAAAGCGTTACCGGTACGCGGCTCGACGGGGAGCTCGCTGGCGCCTACAGCGAATCGACGGCATAACAGCACAAGCGAGACAGAGCACCACCTCGCGGCCTACGATGGCCGCCCCAGCCCCAGCTCACGCGCGCGCAGCACTGCCTCAGTCCGGTTGCGCGCCTGCAGTGCACGCAAGATGGCCGCAATGTGGATCTTCACCGTGCCTTCGGTCAGACCCAATCCGCGCGCGATCTGCTTGTTGGGGTGACCGAGCAGCAGCAGGCCCAGCACATCGAGCTGGCGCGGTGTGAGCCCGCTGGCGTCGGCCCCGGCAAATGCCCCGCCGCTGTGAAAATCGCCCGAGCACGCGTACGGGAACGTAGACGCCGCCGCTGGCGACCAGGCGCAGTGCGTTCAGCAAGGTCTGCGCCGAATCGGCCTTGGGAATGAAGCCGCTGGCGCCGGCGGCAAGTACGGCGTGGATCGTCACCGGGTCGTCCTGTCCCGAGGCCACCACCATGGTCAGCGAGGCAAAGCGCTGGCGCAGCCGGCGCAAGCCCGACAAGCCGTCCATGCCCGGCATGTTGAGGTCGAGCAGCAGCAGGTCGGGCGGGTCGCACTCGACGCGTTCGACCAGGGCCGCGAAGTCGCCCGCCTGGTCGATCGTCGCCAGCGGGTCGAGCTGGCGCACGATGCGCGCGAGCGCGTCGCGCACCAGCGGATGGTCGTCGGCGATCAATACGTGCATCGCGGTTTCCCGGTGCTCGCCTGTCATACGCTGCCGCGGTGCGCGGCCTGGACGAGCCAACTGCGCAGCCGCGCCGGCCGCACCGGCTTGGACAGCCAGTCGAAGCCGCTGGCTTTCAACTCGGCCAGCCGGTCGGCCGACGATGCCCCCGACACCAGCAGCGCCGGCAGGTCGTGCCCGCACACGGCTCGCAGTGCGCGGATCGCTTCGATGCCGGTCTGGCCATCGCGCAACTGGTAGTCGACCACCGCTGCGTGCAGGCGCTGTGCAGCTTTTTCACCGGCGCGCACCAGCACCTCGACGCCGCTTGCGCCCGCCACGACATCGCAGCCCCAGCGCGTGAGCAGTGCCGTCATGCTGTCGCGCGCAGCGGGGTCGTCGTCGACCACGGCAACGCCGAGCCGGTCGATGGAGCCGATCGGGTCCACGGTAGCGGCCAGAACGGCCGGCGCGTCCGTGGCAGGCAGCTCGATCGTGAAGCGCGAGCCGTGACCCGGCAGCGAGTGCAAGGTCAGGCGGTGACCGAGCAGGAGTGCCAGCCGGCGCACGATCGACAGGCCGAGGCCGAGGCCGGCGACACGGTCGCGCTCCGGGTTGCCGAGCTGGTAAAACTCCTCGAACACTCGCTCGCGTTCGGCTTCGGGAATGCCCGGCCCACTGTCCCAGACCTCGATTTGCCAGCGTGGCTGCGCCGTGCCGCCCGCGCGCAGCCGGCAGGCCAGCAGCACGCCGCCCTCGGCGGTGTACTTGACGGCGTTGGCAAGCAGGTTGCGCAGGATGCGCTCGACCAGCAGCGGGTCGCTGAGAGCGTTCAGACGCCGCGCCGTGGAGGCCACCCGCACCGACAGGCGCAGTCCCTTGTCGGCAGCCTGGCGTGCGAAGTCTTCGGCCAGCCGGTGCAGCATCGGCTCGATGGCGAACGCGCCCGGCTTGGGCTCGACCGCACCGGCATCGATGCGCGAGATGTC
>JANMTL010000179.1:0-2991 GCA_031390425.1 Rhizobacter sp. | reverse complement strand
CACCACGGTCGATCGCCTCATCCGCGATCCGACCGCGAAGGGCATCCGCCGAGCGAACTACACCTCCTCGTCAAACGACAAGAAGGCGTGGAAGCTGAAGCCCGAGAGCGAGTGGGTGCTCCATGAGGTCGAGCCCGTCGTCGACGAAGAACTCTGGTCGGCTTGCAACGCGATCCTCGACTCGTCGAGGCTTCGCGGAACTAGGAAGGCGCGGACGGTGGTGCATCTCTTTGCCGGCGTGGCGTACTGTCACTGCGGACGAAAGATGTATGTGCCCTCGAATAGCCCCAAGTACATCTGTGAGGGGTGCCGGAACAAGATCCCGACGGATGACCTCGAATCGATCTTCCACGAGGAACTGAAGCGATTCTTCTTCTCCCCGGAGGAGATCGCCCACCACCTTGAGGAAGCCGACGAGGAGATGAAGTCGAAGGCGGCCTTGCTTGAGTCCCTCGAACGAGAACGAGAGAAGCTCCGTACTGAGATCGACAAGCTCTACGACCTCTATCAGTCGAACATGATTGATAAACAGGGCTTTGGGGCGAAGTACGGACCCGTCTCAGCACGGATGAGCCAATTTGACGACGAACTGCCGGCGCTTCAGGCCGAACTCGACGTGCTCCGGATCAGCCACCTTTCTCAAGAAGAAGTGGTGGAGGGCGCCCGGGACCTGTACACCCGCTGGCCAACGCTTCCGGAAGAGGAGCGGCGGCAGATAGTCGAGACCATCGTCGAGAGGATCGTGATCGGGCAGGGCGACGTGGAGATCACTCTCTACTACGCACCGCCTGTACCAAGCTCGCGTGATCCAGGGGGAGCGAGTGGAAAAGGTGAAGGTTCCCCGCCCCCTTCCCCTCAAACTCATGGCAACAGGGCAACAGACCCTCAGGGGTTCATCGCTGCGATGAGCTGGAAGCGCGCCGGGAACGAGGCCTGCCGGGCGGCGCGCGAGATCGTCACGCGGCCGGTTTCGAGCGGCTCGCGCAGCGCTTCGAGCGCGGCGCGCGGCAGCTCGGGCAACTCGTCAAGAAACAACACGCCCGCATAGGCGCGTGAAATCTCGCCCGGCCGCGGCGGCGAGCCTCCGCCGACCAGCGCCGCGGCGGTGGCCGAGTGGTGCGGTGCGCGAAACGGCCGCACTCGCCAGCGCGACGGTTCGAAGGCGTTGGCCAGACTGGCGATGGCCGCGCTGGCCAGCGCCTCGTTGTCGCTCATCGGCGGCAGCAGGCCGGGCAGGCGCTGGGCCAGCATCGATTTGCCGGTGCCAGGCGGGCCCACCAGCAACAGACTGTGGTTGCCAGCCGCAGCGATCTCGAGCGCGCGTTTGGCGCCGGCCTGGCCGCGCACGTCGCGCAGGTCGAGCTCGAAGGCGACGGCGGTGGCAGCGGTCGGCCGGGCCACTGGCAGCGGCCGGGCTGCATCGCCGGGCTGCAGTGCGGCGACCACGTCGAGCAAATGGCGTGCGGCCCGCACGTCGACCCGGTCGGCCAAGGCCGCTTCCATCGCGCTGGCTTCGGGCAGCACGAGCGTGCGTGCGCTGCCGTCATGCCGCACCGCGAGGGCCAGCGCCAGCGCGCCGCGCACCGGCCGCAGTTCGCCGGCCAGGCTCAGCTCGCCAGCGAACTCGTAGCCGTCGAGCAGCGCGGCGTCAATCTGGCCCGCGGCAGCCAGGATGCCCACCGCGATGGGCAGGTCGAAGCGGCCCGACTCCTTCGGCAGGTCGGCGGGCGCTAGGTTGACCGTGATGCGCTTGTTGTTCGGGAAACCCAGGCCGCTATGAGCCAACGCCGCGCGCACCCGCTCGCGCGCTTCCTTCACTTCGGTGTCGGCCAAGCCGACCAATGTGAAGCTCGGCAAACCGTTCGCCAGGTGAACCTCGACCTGGACCGCCGGGGCGTCCAGGCCGTCGATCGCGCGGCTGCGCACCACGGCCAGGGTCATTGCGGCGTCTCGAAGAGCGAAGGGAGCGGCGATTCTGGGGTGCTGCTCGGGCGCTGTCGTTCCCCCTTAAGTGGGATCGCACTGCGGCAGTGCGCGAGACGCAAGCGCACCGCGGCGGTGCACAAACGGACGAAGCGGGGCGCGATGGGCAGATCTCGCCCCGCGATGGGGCGGTGCACTGTTGGAAGTCGCGGGCACGGAAGCTGCAAACGCTTGTTTCAAATTGTCCTCAACTGCCGGAACCCATCCACCATGAAGAAACTTGCCCTGATCGCCAGCTTCGCTGCTTTCGCCGCGGCCGTGCCTGCCGCCTCGTTTGCCGATGTCGCCTTCAATGTCGGCGTGGTCAGCGACTACCGCTATCGCGGCATTTCGCAGTCAAGGGTCAAGCCTGCCATCCAGGGCGGTGTCGACTACACGAATGGCCCCGTCTACCTGGGCCTGTGGGCCTCTTCGATCAAGTGGATCGGCGACTTCGGTGGCGACGCCGATGTCGAGATCGACCTCTACGGCGGCATCAAGGGCGACCTTGGCGGCGGCTTCGGCTACGACGTGGGCGTGTTGACCTACCAGTACCCGAGCAACAAGTTGAGCCCGAGCGCCAACACCACCGAACTCTATGGCGCCGTGACCTACGGCCCGGCCACGCTGAAGTACTCGCACGCGGTGACCAACACCTTCGCCAACACCGACAGCAAGAACAGCTACTACCTCGATCTGTCGGCCGGCTTCGACCTGGGCGGCGGGCTGATGCTGACGCCCCACCTGGGCTACCAGAAGATCAAGGGCCCGTTCTCCGGCGTCGGCAGTTACACCGACTACGCGCTCACGTTGTCGAAAGACTTCAGCGGCCTGGTGGCCAGCGCCGCCATCGTCGGCACCGACGCGGACAAGAGCTTCTACTCCTCCCCGGTCAACGGCAAGGAGCTGGGCAAGACCGGCGTGGTCGTCGGCCTGAAGTACAACTTCTAAGGAGCAGACCATGAAAATGGTGACGGCGATCGTCAAGCCTTTCAAGCTCGACGAAGTGCGCGAGGCCCTCTCGGGCAT
>JANMTL010000171.1:0-12071 GCA_031390425.1 Rhizobacter sp. | reverse complement strand
CTCGCCGGGCGCGGCCAGCGGGCAGGCGGTGTTCGACCCGGACGAAGCGGCGGCGATGGCGATCAACGGCGAGAAGGTGATCCTGGTGCGCATCGAAACCGCGCCCGAGGATTTCCACGGCATGGTCGCCTCGCAGGGGGTGCTGACGGCGCGCGGCGGCATGACTTCGCACGCGGCAGTGGTGGCGCGGGGCATGGGCAAGCCGTGCGTGGCCGGGGCGGGCGAGCTGCGCATCGACTACGCCACGCAGTCCTTCACCGTCAACGAAACGACGATCCGCAAGGGCGAGCTGCTGACGCTGGATGGCGCCACAGGCGAGGTGCTGTTGGGCCGCGTGGAGACCGTTGAGCCCTCGCTGGACGCGGACTTCACCACCTTCATGGGCTGGGCCGATACGTTCCGCAAGGTGGGCGTGCGGGCGAACGGCGACAGTCCGCACGACGCAAAGGTGGCGCGCGCGTTCGGCGCGGAGGGCATCGGCCTCTGCCGCACCGAGCACATGTTCTTTGAAGGCGACCGCATCATGGCCATTCGCGAGATGATCGTGGCCGAAAACGCCGAGGAACGGCGCGCCGCGCTGGCCAAGGTAGAGCCGCTCCAGCGCGAAGACTTCGTTCGCATCTTCCGCGAGATGGACGGCCTGCCAGTCACGATCCGCACACTGGATCCTCCGCTCCACGAGTTCCTCCCCCACTGGGACGATGAGATCCGCGAGTTGGCGAAAGAGATGGGCATCCCCTTCGAACGCCTCAAGCAGAAGGTGGAGAGCCTGCGCGAACAGAACCCCATGCTCGGCTTCCGCGGCTGCCGCCTGGGGATGATCTACCCCGAGATCACCGAGATGCAGGCCCGCGCGATCTTCATGGCCACCAAACAGTGCCGGGCCGAAGGCATCGTCGTCCACCCCGAGGTCATGATCCCGCTCGTCAACACCGTCGAAGAGCTTCGCGACCAGGCGGATATCGTGCGTGCTAGCGGTGCGTTGGTGATGCGGTCGGAAAAGGTCGGCTCGCAAACCGTGCTCGCCAGCATCGTGCAACTGGTCGTGCAGGCGCAGCGATCGAAGGCGCCGATGCAGCGCCTGGCCGACCGGGTCGCCGGCTATTTCGTCGTCGCCGTGGTCGGCATCGCGCTGCTGACTTTCGTGGTGTGGGGCGCCGTCGGCCCCGAGCCGAGCTGGGTCTACGGGCTGATCAACGCGGTGGCCGTGCTGATCATTGCCTGCCCCTGTGCGCTGGGGCTGGCGACGCCGATGTCGATCAGGGTCGCCACCGGCCGGGCCGCGATGCAGGGCGTGCTGTTCCGCGATGCGGCGGCGATCGAGCACTTTCGCAACGTCGACACGCTGATCGTCGACAAGACCGGCACGCTGACCGAAGGCCGACCGCGCTTCGACCGCGCGGTTGCCGCGCCGGGGTTCACCGACGACGAGGTGCTGCGCCTGGCCGCGAGCCTCGACCAGGGTAGTGAACATCCGCTGGCCGATGCCATCGTGCGTGCAGCGCGCGAACGTGGGCTGGTGCTGGCCCCGGTCGATGGCTTCGACTCGGCCAGTGGCATAGGCGTCACGGGCCGCATCGGCGCCAGCGCGCTGGCGCTCGGCAACGGCGTGCTGATGGCGCAGCGCGGGGTGCCGATCGACGCGCTGACCGCGCAAGCCGACGCGCTGCGCACCACCGGAGCCAGCGTGATGTTTCTTGCCGTGGGAACCACAGCGGTCGGCTTGCTGGCGGTGTCCGATCCGATCAAGGCCAGCACCGCCGAGGCCTTGGCGACCTTGAAGGCCTCCGGCTTGCGCGTGATCATGGCGACCGGCGATGGGCTCGCCACCGCGAAAGCCGTGGCCGCCACGCTCGGCATCGACGAAGTGCATGCCGAAGTGCAGCCGGCCGACAAGCTGGCGCTGGTGCAACGACTTCAGCGCGAAGGCCGCGTCGTCGCGATGGCCGGCGACGGCATCAACGACGCCCCCGCGCTGGCGCAGGCCGACGTGGGTGTGGCGATGGGCACCGGCACCGACGTGGCGATGAACAGCGCGTCGGTGACGCTGGTCCAGGGCGATCTGCGCGGCATCGCACAGGCGCGCCGCCTGTCCCAGGAGACCATTGCCAACATGAAGCAGAACCTCGGCTTCGCCTTCGTCTACAACGCACTCGGCGTGCCGCTGGCCGCCGGCGTGCTGTACCCGTGGACGGGTTGGTTGCTGTCGCCGATGCTCGCTGCGCTGGCGATGAGTTTGAGTTCGGTCTCGGTGATCTCGAACGCGCTGCGCTTGCGCAGAGCGGGCGCATGATGCGTTTCAATCAACCACGGGAGCCTTTATGCGACTACTCATTCCGATCGATGGCAGCAGCTTGAGCCAAGCCGCCGTGGATTTCGTCGCGTCGCGCAGCACGCTGATGGCCAGCCGACCCGAGATCGAGCTTCTCAACGTTCAGTACCCGATACCGTCGCGCGCGGCGCGTGTCGCAGGGCAGGAGTTGGTGCGCGAATACCACGCCGCCGAGGCCGAAAGCGTGATCGAGCCCGCGCTGGAAGCGCTCAGGGCGGCGGGCCTGAAGCCCACCGTGACTTCCGTCGTCGGCAGTCCGGCGACCGAGGTCGTCAAGCGCGCGCAGGCCGTTGCTGCCGACCTGATCGTGATGGGCTCGCACGGTCACACGGGCTTCAAGAAACTGCTGTTCGGATCAGTCACCGGCGCGGTTCTCGCGTCCAGCACGACGCCGTTGTTGGTGTTGCGCGACAAGCTGGCTGCCGACACCGATTCGTTGAAGGTCGGCATCGCGCTCGATGGCAGCGACTACGGCATCGCGGCCGTGAATTTTCTGCTGCGGCACCGCGATCTGTTCGGCGCGCTGCCGACGGTGACGTTGGTGCATGTGGTGCCCGATCTGCTGAACCTCGTCGACCCGAGCCTGTTCGACAACCAACCGGTGACGGCGGCCAAACGAGCACAGGTCGAGGCGCTGCACCTCGCGGCGTTCGAGAAGGTGATGGCGCCGGCCCGCGAGCGGCTGGCCAGCACCGGCCTGCGGCTCAGCGAAGTGCGTTTGACTGGCAACAACGTGGGCGACGAGATCGCCGCGTGGGCTGACAAGACCGAGCTGGATGTGCTGGTCATCGGCTCGCACGGCGACGGTGCCTTGCTGTCGGCGATGCTCGGCTCGGTGGCAACGCGTGTGGCCACGCAGTGCCGCAACGCACTGCTGTTCATTCAACAGCAGTGAGTGCCGCGCGCTGATGGTTCGGGCGCTCCGCATGAACCGACGAATGCGCAGACTGTCGGCCGGACTGGCTCTGGCCGCGGCAGGCGTTGCAGCGGTTGCCGCCTACTGGGGCCACCAGTGGATGTCCATCGGCAATTCCTACGAAGCGAAGATTCTGTGTTCTGGTGTGTTCGTGTCGCATCGGACACCCGAATCGCTGCTGCAAAGCGATCTCTCGATCGACGCGTTCCCCGTTTTTCGGCTGGCCAACACGCAGGTCGACCGGGTGTCCCGCGCGGTCAGCGCCGATTTGTTCGGGCTGGCTCGGCGAACGGCGGTATTCCGGGACGGCCTCGGCTGCACGGTCGCACAGGCTGGCGCAGTCGTTGCGGGCTTGTCGTCCGCCATTGCGTCGGTCACACCAGCGGTGGGGACTCGGCGCACAGCCGACGTGTGGCCAATCGCCACCGAGCCCGCGCCCGACGCAGACCGAGTCCGCCTGCAGTCCGCGCTGGACGGGGCGTTCTCTGAGCCCGACGCGGCAGCGCCGCAACGCACCCGCGCGGTGGTGATCGTCCACCGAGGTCGTCTGGTTGGCGAACGCTACGCGCAGGGATTCACCCAAGAGACGCCGCTGCTCGGTTGGTCGATGACCAAGAGCGTCGTCAACGCGCTGGTCGGCATCTTGGTCAAAGACGCGAAGATGTCGCTCGACACGCCGGTCGCGGTGTCGGAATGGCAAGAATCGGGCGATCCGCGAGGCCGGATCACGCTGAATCACCTGCTGCACATGAGCAGTGGCCTGCAGTTCAACGAGGGTTACAGCAGCGCCTTCGTCGACGTCGCCCACATGTTGTTCGGCGCCCCGAACATGGCAGGTTTCGCGGCCGCCAAACCGCTGCAAGCCGAGCCCGGTACGCGTTGGAGTTATTCGAGCGGCGACACCAACATCATCACCCGCGCCATGGCCCAGGCGGTCGGTGCGGCGGCCTATCACGACTTTCCGCGCCAGGCCCTTTTCGACCGCCTCGGGATGCACAGTGCCGTCATGGAAACCGACGCAGCGGGCACCTTCGTCGGATCGTCCTTCATGTACGCGACCGCCAGAGACTGGGCGCGCTTCGGCCTGCTGTATCTCAACGACGGCGTAGCCGGAGGGCAGCGGATCTTGCCGCGAGGCTGGGTCGCGTACAGCCGCACGCCGACCGCTGCAGCGCCCGAGCAGCAGTACGCGGCGCATTTCTGGCTGAAGATTCCTGTCGAATACCGACGTGATCTCAGCCTGCGGCCCTTGCCTTCGGATGCCTATCACGCCATCGGGCACGAAGGGCAATTCCTGACCATCGTTCCGTCCCGTCAACTGGTGGTGGTGCGGCTCGGGCAAACGCGCTCTCCGGCGGTCTGGGACCACCACGCGTTTCTGAACGGGGTGCTGGATGCGACGGCTGATTTCGATTGGCATGAAACCATCCGCACGACCTCGTCCACGCCGTCTGCGGTGGCGGATCAGAGGGCGCCTGTTCGATAGCCCACGCGGACTTCCTGTGTGGGTCACCGCACAGACCCGCGACGCCGATGCCAGTACGGTGCAATTCGGCTGCAGATCTGACGAGCTCGTGTGCGGGCCCTGACGTTCGGTCACGAAGCACCCGCAGCAGTTCGGAGAATCGATGGACGAGATGCCCCCACCGGCCACAGTTTTCCTGGGTCGCCGTGTGCTTCAACTGCGGGCCGAACCCCGCTTCACGGCGGTGCTGGAGGCCTATCAGCAATCGGGCGGTCTGGCGCTCGCGGAAGAAATACTGGCCCTGCTCGACGCCAAATTCAGCCCCGACATCGCGCGGCTGGCCCGCTGGATCGTCGAGCGACAGGTGATCAGCTTCTACTGGAATGCCGACACCTGGATTCCGTTGTTTCAGTTCAATCGACTCGACATGAGTGTTCGGCCCGAGCTGGCTCCGGTGCTGGCCGAACTCAACCCTGTCTATGACCGGTGGGATTTGGCGATGTGGTTCGCCAGGCCGAACGCTGCGCTCGTGAACCGGTCGCCGGTGCAGGTTTTTTCCACCGATCCGGTGGAGGTTTTGCATGCCGCACGCCTCGACCGCTTCGTCGCCAACGGCTGACGATCCTCGGCGGTGCGCTGCACGTCTTCCTACAAATCAACGCAGATGCATCCGACGCGCTGCGGCCCTCGAACCGGCGACGCTACGGCCGGTTTCCGGTCTGGAGGCAAGGTCCATGCGCGCGCACGGATCGCGGCTGCGGTGGCCTCTGGCGATGAACCTCTGGGGCGCGATGCAAGCCGACGCTTGGACAACCTGAATTGAAAGGACCACGATGAACGAAATCAGCTCGGCAATCGACACAGATGCGGCTTGGCCGGTGTCCAGACGCGGTCTGGTGCAGGCGAGCGCGGCCTGGGCCACCGGGCACGTTGCGTTGATGTCGGCATCGCCGTTGTCGGCGGCGCCTGCAGCGGTGGCTGAGCGCGGGCCTGCCGGCACATCCTCGCTCGCATCGGTTCCCGTCGAGTTGAATGTCAACGGCCGCACCCACGCGCTGACACTCGACAGCCGCACCAGTGTGCTCGACGCGCTGCGCGAACACCTCGGATTGAAGGGCACGAAGAAGGGCTGCGATCACGGCCAGTGCGGCGCCTGCACCGTGCTGATCGACGGCCGACGCACCAACGCCTGCCTCACCCTGGCGGTGATGCACGATGGCCAGGCGATCACCACCATCGAGGGGCTGTCCGGTGACGCGGCCGACGACGCTCTGCACCCGATGCAGGCGGCCTTTTTGAAGCACGACGGCTTTCAGTGCGGCTACTGCACGCCGGGCCAGATCTGCTCGTCGGTGGGCATGCTGGCCGAAGTGCGCATGGGCATGCCCAGCCATGTCACGCAGGACCTGAACGGCCCGCTGTTCGGGTTGACCGACGAGGAAATCCGCGAACGCATGAGCGGCAATTTGTGCCGATGCAGCGCATACCCGAACATCGTCGCGGCGATCCGCGATGTTGCCGGTGCTGCCCGATGAAGGCCTTCACCTACGAGCGCCCGGCAAGCGTGCAAGCGGCGGCCGCAGCGGCGGCGGCTACGCCCGGCGCGAAGTTCATCGCCGGCGGCACCAACCTGCTCGACCTGATGAAGCTCGAGATCGAGACGCCGCAGCACCTGATCGACATCAACCGGCTCGGCCTCGACCGGATGGAGCCGACCGCCGACGGCGGTCTGCGCATCGGTGCGACGGTGCGCAATTCAGATC
Source organism: Rhizobacter sp. (assembly GCA_031390425.1). GTDB lineage: Bacteria > Pseudomonadota > Gammaproteobacteria > Burkholderiales > Burkholderiaceae_C > PBB1. Next base: position 5,595 of record JANMTL010000171.1, on the reverse strand, counting down.
TGGCCGCCGACCCGCGTGTGCGCAAAGACTACGCCGTGTTGAGCCGCGCCTTGTTGAGCGGTGCCTCAGGGCAGTTGCGTAACAAGGCGACGACCGGTGGCAACTTGCTGCAACGCACCCGTTGCTACTACTTCTACGACACCGCCCGACCTTGCAACAAACGCGAGCCCGGCACTGGCTGCTCGGCCTTGCAGGGCTACAACCGGATGCATGCGGTGATCGGCGGCTCAGACCAGTGCATTGCGACGCACCCGTCCGACATGGCGGTGGCGATGCGGGTGCTCGATGCGAATGTGGAGACGGTGGCGCCGAACGGTGTCAAACGCATCATTCCGATTGCCGACTTCCACCGGCTGCCGGGCGCGACGCCGCACCTCGAAACGAATCTGCAGCCCGGCGAAATGATCACCTCGGTGACCTTGCCACCGCCGGTGCCCGGGCGCCACGTCTACCGCAAGGTGCGAGACCGCGCGTCGTATGCCTTCGCGGTGGTGTCGGTGGCGGCGATCGTCGATGCCCCGAACGGCCGGATCCGAACGGCCCGCCTCGCGTTCGGCGGGCTGGCCCACCAGCCCTGGCGCGTGACTGCCGCAGAAACCGCATTGATCGACTCGACCGTCGGCGATGCCACATCGAACGCGGCTGCCGATCGCGTGTTGGCCGGTGCTCGCGGCCATGGACACAACGATTTCAAGGTACCGCTGCTGCGCCGCACGCTGCGGGCTGTTTTGGCTGAAACGTGACTGCGGCAATTCAGCCATCGACCGCAGCAATCTTAGAAAGTCAACGACGATGGACATGACGAAACCGGCCGCGCGCAATCCCATCGATGAGAACCGTCAAGGGCTCATCGGCAAGCCGATCGACCGCGTCGAGGGCCGACTCAAGGTCACCGGCCGGGCGCCTTATGCGCACGAAGTGGTCGAAGGCGGGCAGGCGGTGTATGGCTACATCGTCGAGGCCACGATTTCCAACGGCAGCATTGCCGACATCGACGCGTCGCAAGCCGAGCGCGAGCCGGGCGTGCTGCTGGTGATGACGCACAAGAACGCGCCGAAGCAAGGCGCCTGGGGCCCGCTCGATGCGAAGGACCGCTACGCGCGCGCGTCGCCGCAACTCGCCAGCAAACGGATTCGGCATTACGGTGAAGCGGTCGCGTTCGTGGTCGCGCAGAGTTTCGAGCAGGCGCGGTCGGCGGCACGCTTGGTCAAGGTTCGCTACACAGCGCGTCCGGGCGAGCACGAGTTGTCTGCTCACCTGGCGAAAGCGGTGAAACCGGGCGATCAGTTCGGGCAGAAGACCGACAGCCGCATCGGCGATTTCGATTCGGCGTTCAAGTCGGCGGCCGTGCAGGTCGACTTGACCTACACGACGCCCTGCCAGGTGCACGCGCAGATGGAGCCGCACGCCACGCTGGCGTACTGGAAGGACGGGCGGGTCGTCATCCACTGTTCGTCGCAGTTGCTCAAAAGCGCGCAGAACGCGGTCGCCAACACCCTGCAGATCGCGCCTGACAACGTGCGCATCGTCAGCCGCTACATCGGCGGCGGCTTCGGCGGCAAGCTGCCGATCTACGGTGACGTGATGCTGTCGGCGATGGCCTCGCGGCAACTCGGTCGGCCCGTCAAGACCGCGCTGACGCGGCAGCAGATGTTTCACTTCACCACGCACCGCAGCGACACCGTTCAACGTCTGCGCTTGGGTGCCGGCCCCGATGGCAAGCTCACCGCGATCGCGCACGAGTGCTGGTCGCACAGCGCGCGCTTCGACAACTTCTTCGAGCCCAGCGCGATGCAGACCCGCTCGCTCTATGCGGCCCCGCACCGCCTGACTACGCACCGCTCGGTCGCGCTCGATCTGCCGGTGTCCGACTCGACCCGTGCACCGGGCGAGTCGGTCGGCATGATGGCGCTCGAACAGGCGATCGACGAGCTGGCCGAGCAGCTCAAGCTCGACCCGATCGAACTGCGCTTGCGCAACGAGCCCGCGATGGACCCCGAACGCAAGGTCCCGTTCTCGACACGGCAACTGGTCGGCTGCCTGAAAGACGGCGCCGAGCGCTTCGGCTGGTCGAAGCGGCATGCCAAGCCGGGCACGCAGACCGAAGGCCGCTGGTGGGTCGGAATGGGCGTGGCGGCGGCCACGCGCGGCAATCTGATGATGGGCTCGAAATGCGCGGTCTCGCTCGACAAGCAGGGCACCCTCACGGTGCGCATGGCGATGACCGACATCGGCACCGGCAGCTACACCGTCTTCACCCAGATCGCCGCCGAAATGCTCGGGCTGCCGATCGAGCGGGTGCGCATGGAGCTCGGCGACAGCGACTTCCCGGCGACGCCCGGTTCGGGCGGTTCCTGGGGTGCGGCCAGTGCCGGATCGGGCCTCTACGATGCGTGCATCAACCTGCGCGAAACGCTGGCGCGCCAGCTCGGCGTCGCGGTCGCCGAAGCGACCTTCGAAGGTGGAAATGTGTCGGGCGCGGGCCGCTCGCAGAGCCTGGGCACGTTGGCCGGCACGCTCGGCATTCAGGCCACCGGTGAAATCAAGCCGGGCGACATGGCGGTCAAGTTCTCGCAGCAGGGCTATGGCGCGCATTTCGCCGAGGTCGCGGTCAACCGCGACACCGGCGAGATTCGGCTGCGCCGCATGCTGGGCGTGTTCGCGGCGGGTCGCATCCTCAACCAGAAGATGGCGCAAAGCCAGGCGGTGGGCGCGATGATCTGGGGCGTCGGTTCGGCGCTGCACGAGCACGCGGTCATCGACGCGCGGCACGGTTGCTTCGTCAACCACGACCTGGCCGAATACCACCTGCCAGCGCACGCCGACATCCCGGCCATCGAAGCGCACTTTTTGCCGGAGGTCGATGACAAGACCAACCCGCTGAAGATCAAGGGCGTCGGTGAACTCGGCATTTGCGGGGCGGGTGCGGCGGTCGCCAATGCGGTCCACAACGCCTGCGGCGTGCGCATTCGCGAGTTTCCGCTGACGCTGGACAAGGTGCTGGCCGGGCTCGAATCCGGGGGCACCGCCTGACGGTTTGCGCGGCGCATTTCGGGCAGCCTTTCATCATGCGCTCGTGCGCAAAAGCACTGCTGCTCGCGTGACGTAGGCCCAGGATTACAACGGTGGCGTGGTTTGACCGACAGACGCGATGTCCGGCTTCCCAAATGCTGTGAACTCGCATCAAAACAGGAGTGAACACGCCATGAACTACCTCACCACCGGTGACAACACCCGGCTCTTCGTCAAGGACTGGGGCGCCGGTCGCCCGGTCATTTTTCTGCACGGCTGGCCGCTGTCGTCCGACAGTTGGGACCACTCGGCCATGAAGATCGCTGAAGCCGGTTACCGCACCATCGCGTACGACCGCCGCGGCTTCGGCCGCTCGTCGCAGCCGTGGAGCGGCTACGACTACGACACGCTGTCCGACGACCTGGCTTCGGTGATCGAGCAAACGGGCGCCAAAGATGCGGTGTTGGTCGGCTTTTCGATGGGCGGCGGCGAGGTGGCCCGCTACATGTCTCGGCACGCCGGCAAGCACGTCTCGAAGGCGGTGCTGGTGTCGTCGGTGGTGCCGTTCATGCTGGAGACCGCCGACAACGTCGATGGCACCGAGCAGGCCGTGTTCGACAAGATGCTGCATGGTCTGGAGCAAGACCGTGCCAAGTTCTTTTCGGGCTTCTTCAAGGACTTTTTCGGATTCGGCATGGCTCTGATTTCGCACCCGGTCAGCGCGGAAGTATTGGAGTCGACCCGCAACGTCGCCATGCAGGCCAGTCTGAAGGCGACGCTCGAGTGCGTGAAATCGTTTTCGACCACCGACTTTCGGCGCGATCTCGCGGCATTCAAAGTGCCCACATTGATCATTCACGGCACCGACGACCACACCGTGCCGGTCTACGCCTCGGGCCGTGCGGCCGCCGCCGGCATCGCCAACGCCAAGCTGATCGAGTACGACGGCGCGGCGCACGGGCTGTTCGCCACGCACAAAGAACGCCTCACCAGCGATCTCCTCAGTTTCATTCGGGAGTGATCATGAAAATCCATACCCAACCGAACTCGGAACTGTCGCAACTCGCCCGGCTGATCGAGCCGATGGACAGCGTGGCGATGCTCACCAGCCACGACGCCGGGGGTGTTTTGGTCAGTCGGCCGATGGCGCCGCTGGAAATGGATGCACACGGCGCGCTGTGGTTCTTCACCGACCGCCGCTCGGCGAAAGTCGAGCAGTTGCGCACGGTCAACCTGAGCTTCTCTGACGCGGAGCGCGGCACGTACGTTTCCATGTCGGGCCATGGCGACCTGGAGCCCGACCGCGAGCACATCAAGCGGCTGTGGTCGCCGTTTGTTCGGCCGTGGTTTCCGGACGGACCGGACTCCGAGCACCTGGTGCTGCTGAAGTTCACACCGAGCGCCGCCGACTATTGGGACGCGGTGGACACCAAGATGGTCCGGATGTTCGCCACGGCGGTGTCGGTGGTGGCGGCCAAGCCGATCGGCCTGGGTGAGCACGGTCATCTCGCCCACCTCTGAGCGCATCGCCACAGGCGGCCGCGCGCGGCGCTGGCCCTGGATTTTGCTGGCGGTGTTGCTGGCCCTGTCGGGAGCCGTGGCGGTCGGCGAATGGAGCGGCTGGCCGCCTCTCGCATCTCCGCTGGAGCGCTGGGTGTCGAGCGCACTCGATCGCCGCGTCGGCGTCTCGGGCCCAGCCGCTGCGCAGTCGCCGCCGCAGCGCCGATTCAGCATCCGCTTCATCGGGGGCGTGCGGCTGCAAACGCCGGTTCTCGACATCGCGGCGCCCGCCTGGAGCAACCAACCTCACTTGCTGAGTGCCCGCGATGTCGACTTGCGATTGCGCTACATCGATTTGTGGCGCGCGTACCGCGGGCAGCCGCTGCGCATTCACGGGTTGCAGGCCAGCGCGCTCGATGCGCAGCTCGAACGGCTGTCCGACGGTCGCGCGTCGTGGCAGTTCACGGCCGACGCGCGGGTGCCGGTAAAGCCGATCGCGCTGCCGACCTTCGGGCATCTGCAAGTGGTCAACGGCCTGGTGCGCTACCGAGATGCGCTGCGGTCTATAGAACTCGAAGCGCGCCTATCGCTGGCCGACAGTGAGTTGAAGTTGAACGCGACGGGCCTGTACCGCGCGCTGCCGGTGAAGATCGATCTGCTCGCGTCGGGCGTGCTGGCCGCGACCCCCGGCGAGATGCAAACCGCGTCGATCCCGCTGACGTTGGACGCCACGGTGGGCCGCGCCCATCTGGCCTTTCAAGGCCGTGCCGACGATGGATTGAACGCCAACGGGTTCAGCGGCCGCTTCAGCTTGAAGGGCCCGTCGCTGGCTGCCGTCGGCGACCCGGTCGGCGTGACCTTGCCGACCACCGCGGCCTTCGCCTCGCGGGGCGTCGTCGTCAAGCGGGGCAACGACTGGCAGGTGAAGTTCGAATACGCCACGATCGGTGCGAGCCGCTTGAACGGCGCGTTTGTCTACCAGGCCGGGCGCAGCGTGCCGTTGCTGGTCGGCCGACTCGGCGGCAGCCGGTTGTTGCTGGCCGACCTCGGGCCGGTACTCGGCAGCACCCCCGCCGCGCCGAT
>JANMTL010000067.1:0-35415 GCA_031390425.1 Rhizobacter sp. | reverse complement strand
CAGCAATGTGCCGTGTACCTGCGGTTCGGGCCTCGTGTCCTGCCTCCGGTTGAGCGCAAAATTAGGCGTCACCTTGGCCACACTTGCCATGCGTAGTAGCCCGACTTTGCATACGTAGTGGCAGGAAACTCTCCCGCGATGTAGATGGCTTCAAAGGAGACCGCTTCTGGTAGCTGAAGCCCAGCAAGCAAGTCTCGCATGTCTGGCATGGGCGTCAGTCCTGGTCTCACTGCGACCAGAAGAGCGCAGTTTGGGCCGTAGGCCTTCTTGCACTTCTCCGAGATTCGACGCTCAATGTTCTTGAGAAGGGCCTCGTCGAAATTGATGCCTGACCATGCTGTAGGTGCGTCAGCTAGCTGGCGGGCACCCTTCCATTGAAGCGTTGCGTCCTCCTTATCATAGTAGGCGCCGACTACCTCGATCCCGAGTGCCTTGGTTCCGTCAGAGTAAATCAAGTCCGGCGCGTCGTCACCGCGGCGCGAGAACGAAAACGCCGTTGCCTCAGTCGAATTAATCCACTCAACGAGCTTGTCACCCACCGCTCGCTCGAACTGTTGCTGTATGAGGTCCATGTGAGGCCTAACCTAGAGGGAACCTGACGGCAGCGGTATTGCGTCTGGGCCGCGAGGCGGATGATCGACAGTGAGCGCCTCGCGGCCCAGGTGCCATGCTCTTCGCGCTGCAGTTGAACGACATATTGCGGTCACTTCTTGGTGCTTGAACGCTGTGAGGGAGCTCGTGACCACGGACGCCAGCCCCTTGCCGCTTTGCTTATGAAAACTGGCATCTCCTTTGATCTGACCTCGGTGATGACTCGACGCTGACAGGCACCCAGCTCGTCCATCTTCTCAACGGAGTTGTCCGCCCCTTGAGAGCCGCTCGGATTCAGTAGCGTCCTGGCGAAGTCTGGCGAGCGCCCGCATCGCGTGACGATCAATTCTTCATACGTTGGACTGTGAAATCCGAGAGAGACCAAGTCTGCGTCAGTGAGCCAGTAAACCTCGGCGGATGAGTGGAGCATCATCCTCTCGATGAGCGCGCCCGGAACGTTCCTGTCGGTCAAGAACGTCCTCATGCGTTGCATGAGCGATCGCTGTCTATTCTCCGCAGCTTGAAGGTCTTCGTCCCGCGTTGAGGCGAGGTCGAATGTTGGCCTGTGAACTCCAACTTTGCCGACAAACGAGCCTTCGCCGGGACCCATTGCAGTACGGGAAGATCCAGCGACGTAAAGCAGGAAGCACGCGCTTGCACAGGCGGCAGCGTCTGGGACATGCGAGTCAAGCCGGAACGCCTCAACCAGGGACGCAACTTTGACTGCCTCGGAGACAGAGCCTCCGAGGCTGCTGAGTTGAATCTTCCTGAGCCAAGGCAGGTTGCCTTTGGCGCGGGCTTGTTGCAGCCCAATCAGTCTCTCCGCGTCGCCCTCCGATATTCTTCCGTCGAGGAACACGTCTCCTCGTTCGTTGGCCGTGAGGGTCGCCGCCTGAGAAGCGCCATGACTGAGAACGAGCGCGATTGCGAACGTGGCGATGGAATGCAGGCGCATAGTCGTTGGGGATGAAGGTGTGACGCTTACCCGTTTGTGAACCGCAATTCTGCCGCGTATCGGTGCTGCGTATCAGGCAGAAACTGCTGCGTATCCGAAGCCTGCTAGGGTGGTGAAACAGGAATGCCTGCGCCGATTTCCTAGCCGAGCAGCGCCGTCGCGAACTCTCTGGCGTCAAAGGTTTCCAGGTCTTCGAGTTGCTCACCGACACCGATGAAGTAAACCGGCACCGGCCCGGTGGCGCCGGTTTCTCCGGCACCGCGTCCGCGCTCGCGCGCCCACAGCGCGATCGCTGCCAGCACGCCGCCCTTGGCGGTGCCGTCGAGCTTGGTGACGATCAGCCCGGTCAACTGCAGCGTCTCGTCGAAGGCCTTGACTTGCGCCAGCGCGTTTTGACCGGTGTTGCCATCGATCACGAGCAACACCTCGTGCGGCGCACCCGGCTGCGCTTTGGCGATCACGCGCTTGACCTTGCGCAGTTCTTCCATCAAATGCAGTTGCGTCGGCAGCCGGCCGGCGGTGTCGGCGATGACCACATCGCAGCCGCGCGCCTGGCCGGCGGTCACGGCGTCGAAGGTCACCGAAGACGGGTCGCCGCCGTCCTGGCTGACGATCTCGACGCCATTGCGCCCGGCCCAAATCGCGAGCTGCTCCTTCGCGGCCGCGCGAAAGGTATCTGCGGCGGCCAGCAGCACCTTCTGCCCGTCTTCGGCGAGGTGCCGGGTCAGCTTGCCGATGCTGGTGGTTTTGCCCGCGCCGTTGACGCCGACGACCATGATCACGGTCGGCGTGTGCTCGCCGACGGTGAGCGGGCGTTGCAGCGGTTGCAGCAGTTCGGTGATCGCTTCGATCAGCAAAGTCTTGACAGCGGCCGGGTCGGTGGCGCGCGCGTCCTTGACCCGGCGCTTCAAGTCGGCCAGCAAGTACTCGGTCGCCTTGACGCCCGCATCGGCCATCAGCAGCGCCGACTCCAGGTCTTCGTACAAGGCATCGTCGATCTGCGTGCCGGTGAACACCTGCGCGATGCCGGAGCCGGTCTTGCGCAAACCGACTCTCAGCTTGTCGAGCCAACTGCGGCGCTCGGGGGCGGCGGGCTGCGGTGCCGCGATGGGGGCGGCAACCACGGCATCGGCCTGCGCTGGAACTACCACTGCGACCGGCGCGACGGGGGGCGTCTTCTTCTTGAAAAAACTGAACATGCGGTGGGAGCCTGGCGAGCGCGTGAGAAGCCCGAACGTGACATCGGAGCGTGACTGGATGCGTTCGCAGCCCGCTATAATCATGGGCTTGAGGCGCTTTAGCTCAGTCGGTTAGAGCGACGGAATCATAATCCGCAGGTCCGGGGTTCGAATCCCTGAAGCGCCACCAGATTCCCGACCGGCTCCGCGTCTTCACGACCCGGAGCCGTTTTTATTTTCGGGGCTTCGGCCGCGTCGACAAGGCCGTCGAAACCCTTCACAGCCACTGGACATGCCATGTACCGCTGTATCGCTTGGTTCACCGCCCTCGCCTTCGCGAGCATCCCGCCCAGCTTTGCGCAGGAGCTGCCGACCCGGCTGTTCCCCAAGAACGCGCTGCGCGGAGTAATCACGTTCGGCGTGCCGCCCGAGGTCACGCTGAACGGCGCATCTGCGCGGCTGTCGCCCGGTGCACGCTTGCGCGCAGCCAACAACATGATGGTGCTGTCCGGCACGCTGACCGGCAGCAAACACACCGTGCACTACACGCTCGAGAACGCCGGGCTCATCAAGGACCTGTGGCTGCTGCGCGACGAGGAAAAAGCGAAGACGCCGTGGCCGACGAAGCCGGAGCAAACCGAAAAATGGAGCTTCGACGCCGGCGCCCAAAGCTGGACCAAGCCATGAGCGCGCCCGCAGTCGGCAAGAAGGTCTTCATCAAGACCTTCGGCTGCCAGATGAACGAGTACGACTCCGACAAGATGGTCGACGTGCTGCGCGCAGCGCGAGGCTACGAACCGACCACCGACGATGAACAGGCCGACTTGATCCTGTTCAACACCTGCTCGGTGCGCGAGAAGGCGCAAGAAAAAGTATTCAGCGACCTCGGCCGCGTGAAGCACCTGAAGGCCAAGGGCGTGCTGATCGGCGTTGGCGGCTGCGTGGCCAGCCAGGAAGGCGCCGCCATCATCGAGCGGGCACCGTATGTGGACGTGGTGTTCGGCCCGCAGACCTTGCACCGCCTGCCCGAGTTACTGAACCGGCGCGTCGAGCAAGAGCGCGCGCAGGTCGACATCAGCTTCCCCGAGATCGAGAAGTTCGACCACCTGCCGCCGGCGCGGGTCGAAGGCGGCAGCGCGTTCGTTTCGATCATGGAAGGCTGCTCGAAATACTGCAGCTACTGCGTCGTGCCGTACACGCGCGGTGAAGAGGTCTCGCGCCCGTTCGACGATGTGCTGGTCGAGGTGGCCGGGCTCGCCGATCAGGGCGTCAAGGAGATCACGCTACTCGGCCAGAACGTCAACGCGTATCAAGGCGCGATGGGCCGCAGCGACCACAAGAGCGGCGAGGTCGCCGACCTGGCCTTGCTGATCGAGTACGTGGCCGAGATTCCCGGCATCGAGCGCATCCGCTACGTGACCAGCCACCCGAACGAGTTCACGCATCGGCTGATCGATGTCTACGCTCGCGTGCCGCAGCTCGTCGATCACCTGCACCTGCCGGTGCAGCACGGCAGCGACCGGATCCTGATGGCGATGAAGCGCGGCTACACCGCGATGGAATACAAGAGCACGGTGCGCAAGCTGCGCGCAGTGCGGCCGGGCATGCGCATGTCGAGCGATTTCATCGTCGGGTTTCCGGGCGAAACCGACGACGATTTCGAGAAGATGATGAAGCTGATCGACGAGGTCGGCTTCGACAGCAGCTTCAGTTTCATCTTCAGCCCGCGCCCCGGCACGCCGGCCGCCAATCTGCACGACGACACGCCACAAGCGGTCAAACTGCAGCGCCTGCAACGGCTGCAAGCGGCCATCGAAGCCAATGCGCAATGCATCAGCCAGTCGATGGTCGGAACGCGTCAACGCATCCTGGTGGAAGGGCCGTCGCGCAAGGACGCAGACGAGTTGATGGGCCGCACGGTGTGCAATCGCAAGGTGAATTTCAAGGGGCACGCACGACTGGTCGGGCAGTGGGTCGATGTGATGGTGACGCAGGCAAATCCGAATTCATTGCGCGGTGATGCCATCGTCGCCTGAGCCGACGCCTCGGTGATCGGGGCTCAGCGACGGCGGGTGGTCCACCACAGGCTGATCGCACAAGCGAGCACCATGGCGGCAAAGGTCAACATCTTGCCGTCGTGGCCGGTCGCCACGAGCCCGGCGACCGACGCGGTCAGGCTGGCCGCCGCCGCCGAGCCGAACAGCCGGGGCCAGGTCATCGTCGCGCGGAGCTGGCGGCGCCACAGCAACTTGGCACCGGCCGCACCGATGGCGCTGAGCAACAGCGCCGGTGCAGCAAAATTGGAGAGATGCCAGATGAGGTCGAGGAAGGTCATGGGTCGGCGCAGGAAATTCGGCAGCGTGGGGTCAGCCGCCATCGGGTGTTGTGCGCTGGGCGCGGATTGTGAATTGCGGTAAATTTTGTCTGACAGATATGAGCGTATTTACCCTGGGACTGAACCACGCCACCGCGCCACTCGACTTGCGTGGCCGCTTCGCGTTCTCCGCCGAACAGTTGGCGCCGACGCTGCGGGCGTTTCGTCAGACATTGCAGCGCTCGCCGGAGGCCGCGCTGGTGTCCACCTGCAACCGAACTGAACTGTACGTGGGCGCAGACGCGAGCCTGGTGGCCCCGGCGTTCGACTGGCTGGCGGAGGTCGGCGGCATGTCCGGCGCGGCCTTGCGCGAGCACGCTTACGTGCTCGAAAACGAAGCCGCTGCACGCCACGCGTTTCGCGTCGCGAGCGGGCTCGACTCGATGGTGCTGGGTGAGCCGCAGATCCTCGGCCAAATGAAGCAGGCGGTTCGCGAGGCCGATACCGCAGGCACCTTGGGCACCACGTTGCACCAGATGTTCCAGCGCTCGTTCGCGGTGGCCAAAGAGGTGCGCAGCTCGACCGAGATCGGCTCGCACTCGATCAGCATGGCGGCCGCGTCGGTGCGGCTGGCGTCGCAACTGTTCGAAGACCTGGGCGAGCTCAAGGTGCTGTTCGTCGGCGCGGGCGAAATGATCGAGCTGGTCGCCACGCATTTCGCCGCCAAGAAACCGCGGGCGATGGCGCTCGCCAATCGCACCCGTGAAAGAGGCGAGAAGCTCGCCAGCAAATTCAACGCCGAGGTGCTGCCACTGGCCGATTTGCCGCACCGACTGGGCGAGTTCGATGTGGTGATTTCGTGCACCGCCAGCACGCTGCCGATCATCGGCTTGGGCGCGGTCGAGCGTGCGCTGAAAGCCCGCAAGCGGCGGCCGATGTTCATGGTCGATCTGGCGGTGCCGCGCGACATCGAACCCGAGGTGAGCCGCCTGTCCGACGTGTACCTGTACACAGTCGACGACCTGTCGTCGCTGGTGCAGATCGCCGGCGAAAAGCGTCAGGCTGCGGTGCAACAGGCCGAGGCCATCATCGAGACCGGCGTGCAAAGCTTCGTCAACTGGCTGGGGCAGCGCGGCACCGTGCCGCTGATCCAGGCCTTGAACGCGCAGGCCGACGAATGGCGCGCCGGTGAGATCGCCCGCGCTCGCAAGTTGATTGCCAAGGGCGAGAACATCGACGCGGTGCTCGAATCGCTGTCGCGCGGCCTGACCCAGAAGATGCTGCACGGCGCGATGGTGGAGCTGAACGCCACCGACGGTGAGCACCGCGCGGAGTTGACGCACACCGTGTCGCGCCTGTTTCTGCGCAACAGCAACCCCGCCGGCAAGCCGGAGCCTGCGTCCGGTTTCAGCGCCCGCGACACCGACTCTTTATAGCGCCACGTCGCCGCTCGGGCGACCCGTGGAGCGCATCCGGACACGGGATGCTCCGCCGCCCGATGAGCGGCCAACGCGCAGCCCTGGATTCCGATGAAAGACTCCCTTCGACAGCAGTTCGAACGCCTGGCTTTGCGGCTGGGCGAGCTGGAAGCCATGCTGGCCGATCCGTCCGTGGCCAGTGACATGCAGCGCTTGCGCTCGCTGAACCGCGAATACAGTGAAGTCGACCGCGTGGTGGGACTGTTCCGCCAGTTCCAGGCCCGCGAGCGCGATGCGGCATCGGCCCGCGCCATCCTCGAGCGTTCCGACGACGACCCCGAGATGGCAGACCTGGCCCGCGACGAGGTCGGCGCCGCCGAGGCCGAGGTCGAACGGCTGCACCAGACCTTGCAGACCGCGCTGCTGCCGCGCGACCCCGACGATGAACGAAATGCCTTTGTCGAAGTGCGCGCCGGCACCGGCGGCGACGAATCCGCGCTGTTCGCCGCCGACATCGCGCGCATGTACCTGCGTCACGCCGAACGCTGCGGGTGGAACACGGAGGTGATGTCCGAGAGCGTGTCCGACCTCGGTGGCTACAAAGAGGTCGTGATCCACATCGAAGGCGACGGCGTGTACGGCCGACTCAAGTTTGAATCCGGCGGGCACCGGGTGCAGCGCGTGCCGACCACCGAGACGCAAGGGCGCATCCACACCAGCGCGTGCACCGTCGCCGTGTTGCCGGAGCTCGACGCCGCCGAAGAGATCCAGCTCAATCCGGCCGATTTGCGCATCGACACCTTCCGCGCCAGCGGTGCCGGTGGGCAGCACGTGAACAAGACCGACAGCGCGATCCGCATCACCCACCTGCCGACGGGCCTGGTGGCGGAATGCCAGGACGATCGCTCGCAGCACCGCAACAAAGCCAAGGCCATGGCGGTGCTGGCGGCGCGGCTGCGCGACAAGGACCGCACCGAACGCGCGGCGAAAGACGCCGCCACGCGCAAGGGCCTGATCGGCAGCGGCGACCGCAGCGATCGCATCCGCACCTACAACTTCCCGCAGGGTCGGCTGACCGATCACCGCATCAATCTGACGCTCTACAAGCTGCAGTCGGTGCTCGATGGCGATCTCGACGACGTCATTGCAGCCTTGCAGGCCGCCAGCGCGGCGGAGCAACTGGCGCTGCTAGAAAGCGGCGGCGCGTGATCGATCCCGCAGCAGGGCCCGCACGGGCATCCGAAGCGCTGTCGATCGGTCAAGCGCTGATGTCGGCCACGGTCGATGGCGTAGAACGGATGGATGCTCAGTGGATGCTCGCGAAGCTGTTCCAGCAACCCCGCGCGTGGCTGATTGCGCACGCCGATGCGTTGCTGACAGGCCCGCAGCGCGAGCAGTACCGGCACTGGCTGAGCCGCCGCCGCGCGGGCGAGCCGCTGGCCTATCTGTTCGGCGAAAAAGAGTTTCACGGGCTGACGCTGCAAGTCGGGCCGCAGGTCCTGATTCCGCGCCCCGACACCGAAACGCTCGTCGACTGGGGACTGGAGGTGCTGGCCGGTGCGTTGTGTGCGGTCAGCGCGCCGCAGATCGTCGATCTGGGCACCGGCAGCGGCGCCGTCGCGCTGGCGATCAAGCATCGCTGTGCGGCGGCCGCCGTGACCGCGGTCGATGTCAGCCTGTCGGCGTTGGAGATTGCCCGCCGCAATGCCGAAAGCCTCGGGTTGTCGATCGCGTTGACGCACGGCAGTTGGTGGTCCGCCGTGGCGGGCCACCGCTTTCACCTCGCGCTGGCGAACCCACCCTACATCGCGCCCGGCGACGCGCATCTGGCCGCGCTGCGACACGAGCCGCAGTGCGCCCTGGTCTCCGGCGACAGCGGCTTGTCCGATCTGCACCAGATCGTCGACGGCGCGCCCGGCTGCCTGGCGCCCGGCGGCTGGCTGCTGCTGGAGCACGGGCACGATCAGGCTGCGGCGGTGCGTCAACGACTGCAGCGGGCCGGTTTCGAGTGCGTGCAGACCCGCCGCGATCTGGCGGGGCACGAACGCTGCTCCGGCGGACGGCTCGGCATCGGCCCGGGGCAGCCCTGAGCCGCCGTATGTTGTCGGTCTCAGCGGTAGCGACCACTCACTTGACAGGCTGCGCACCGCCATGGTGTGGCAAATCTGCCCGCTTGCATCGGTCTTGTGAGGGATTCCCCAACACCCGACCCACCGAAAGCGCGCGCTGGTCGTAGGATGAGCACGAGGCGTTTCGGTCTCGTCGACTCTGGGAGCACGACCATGCGAATCAGATGCGTTCCTATCGTCAGTGCGGCGCTCATGGTGGCGGGCGCCCCGGCTTGGTCGCTGGAAGGCCAGGGGCTCGACCCGGCCGCCAGCGGTTGGCTCACCGATCAGTGGCGCGCGCGCGTCGAGTTCGGTTCCGGGCTCGCCAACCCGAGCTACTCCGACCCTTACAACATCGCGACCCCGGCGCACGGGAATCAACGCCCCGGTTTGAGCATCCTGGGCGATTTCTATTTCAAGTCGGCCTCACCCACTGGCAAGCCATCAACAGCTTTCAGCGGCTTTCGCGCGACCAGCGGCCTGATGGTCGGGCCGCGCGGTGTCGGCGGGGGTGTCGCTCCCGCGGCCGCTTCGGACCGGAAGACCGGTGACAGTGGTCCGGTGCCGTATTTCGGGGTCGGCTACACCGACCTTCCCCATCGAACGGGATGGGGATTCAGCGCCGACTTCGGGTTGATGGCGATGAACCCGCGATCGGCCGTCAGATTTGGCAGCGTCCTCGGCGGCCCCCAGAGCATCGACGACCTGCTGCGCGAGCTGCGACTGGCGCCGCTGCTTCAACTCGGGGTGTCCTACTCGTTTTGATGCCCAGCCTGCATCGACCGAACGGCGGCAGCGTGTGCGCTTTCTCGTGTAATCTCGCGCCTCTTTGAATATGCCTCTGTGGAGAGACCCCATGAACGATGTCAACAAGCGAATCGACGACTTGGTCAAGGCCAATGAGATCGTCCTGTTCATGAAGGGAACCGCCCAGTTCCCGATGTGCGGCTTTTCCGGTCGAGCCATCCAGATCCTGAAAGCCTGCGGCGCAACCAACGTGAAAACCTTCAACGTCCTCGACGACGACGACATACGCCAGGGGATCAAGGGCTACGCCAACTGGCCCACGATTCCCCAGTTGTATGTGAAAGGCGAGTTCGTCGGTGGCTCGGACATCATGTCCGAGATGCACGAAGCGGGTGAGTTGCAAGCGCTGTTGAAGGCCTGACACCCGCACCTGCCAGCGCGTGAGTTCCAACGCAGGCACCGGGGTTCACCGACCGCGGGTGGTCGTCGGAGTGACAGGCGCCACCGGGGCGATCTACGCCGTGCGGCTGCTCAAGCGCTGCCGCGAGGCCGGCTGCGAGACGCATCTGATCGCCAGTCCTGCGGGGGTGCTCAACGCACACCACGAACTCGGGCTTGACCGCAAAGCGCTCGAGAGCCGGGCCGACCAAGCCTACAGCCCGGCCGATATCGGCGCGGCGATTGCGAGCGGCTCGTTTGCCACGCAGGCGATGATCGTCGTGCCTTGTTCGATGAAAACACTGGCCGCCGTGGCGCATGGGCTGTCCGACAACCTGCTGACCCGCGCTGCCGACGTCACGCTGAAAGAGCGGCGCCGTCTGGTGCTGATGGTGCGCGAAACGCCATTCAACCTGGCCCATCTGCGCAACATGACCGCCGTGACAGAAATGGGCGGCGTCATCTTCCCGCCGCTGCCGGCGTTCTACCTCAAACCACGCAGCATCGACGACATGGTCGACGACACCGTGGAGCGGGTGCTCGCATTGATCGGCATCGAGACCGCAGCGCCGAAGGCCTGGGCCGGCCTGTAGCGTCAGCAGCTAGCCTCAGGTCGACCGAACGTCCCACTGTCGGCGTGCGCCGAACACGAGATTGGGATACTCGGCACGCCCTCGGCTGCCGTTGTAGCGGCCCAGTGCCAGGAACTGATCGCCTTTTTCGCGATCGAGGTAATGCCGCAAGATCACGCATCCGAAGCGCAGGTTGGTCTGCATGTGAAACAAGCGGCTGATGTCGCCGTCACCGATCACCCGCGCCCAGAACGGCATCACCTGCATGTAGCCCCGCGCCCCAGCACTGCTGATCGCGTACTTCCGGAAACCGCTCTCGACCTGGATCAGCGCCAGAACCAGCGTGGGGTCCAGACCTTTGCGCTTGCTCTCGTACCACACCGTCTCCAGAAACTCGACGCGGGCTTCGTAGCCTGCGGTGCGCTTCTTGAGGCGATCGCTGGCCGCGCTCAGCCAGCGCAGGTAAACCAGCCGCTGATCCATCGTGTCGAACGAGGGTTTGGGCGGAGCAGCGTCGCCGACCGCCGCTGCGAGCGCCGAGCGCACCGCATCGGCCAGCGGCTCTTCGAGTTGCGTTCCCGCACGCGCGTCCGGACACCCGATCGCCGTCGCGAGACCCGACAGCAAGATCGCGCGCCGACCGAGCGTCATGCCGCCAACTTGCCCTTGAGCAAGTTCAAGATCTCGGTCAACGGTACCGATGCCGACTGAAGGTCCTGCCGCCCTTGGTATTCGACCGCGTTGTCCTTGAGACTGCGCTCGCCGATCACCACCCGATGCGGCACCCCGATCAGTTCCCAATCGGCAAACATCGCTCCGGGACGCTCACCCCGATCGTCGAGCACGACGTCGACGCGGACTTGCTGCAACGATCGGTACAAGTCGTCGGCCGCCGCTTTCACGGCGGGAAATCGGTCGTATCCGACCGGACAGATCACCACGGCGAACGGCGCGATGGCGGCCGGCCAGATCATCCCGCGTTCGTCGTGGCGCTGTTCGACCGCAGCGCCCAGGATGCGCGTGATGCCGATGCCGTAGCACCCCATCTCCATCAGCTTCGGCTTGCCGTTCTCGTCGAGAAACGTCGCCTTCATGGCTTCGCTGTATTTGGTGCCCAGAAAGAAGACGTGCCCGACCTCGATGCCGCGCTGGATCGACAAGGTGCCCTGCCCGTCCGGTGACGGATCACCGGCTACCACGTTGCGAATGTCGGCAACCAAATGCGGCTCGGGCAAATCGCGGCCCCAGTTCACGCCCGTCAGGTGGAAATCTTCCTCGTTGGCACCGCAGATGAAATCGCTCATCGCCGCCACCGTGCGATCCGCGATTACCTTCACTTGATTGGACAACCCGACCGGCCCGAGGTAGCCGGGCTTGCAGCCGAAATGCTCGGCAATCTCTGCCGCCGTCGCGAAGCGGTGCCCCGCCTTCAAGCCCGGCAGCTTGCCCACCTTGACTTCGTTGAGCACGTGATCGCCCCGGATCAGCAGCAGCCATACGGTGGTTCGGGTGCCCGCGTCGGCCGGCAAGACTTCATCGGTGGCGAGTACCAGCGACTTCACCGTCGATTGCAGGGGCAAGCCCAGCAGGGCCGCCACGTCTTCGCAGCTGGCCGTTCGGGGCGTCGACACGTTGGCCAGCGGCTGAGACGCCGTTGCGCGATGGTCATTCAACCCCACCGCTTCGGCGAGTTCCACATTGGCGGCATAGCTGGACGCCGCGCAGTAGGCGATCGCGTCTTCGCCGGTGTCGGCGATGACCTGAAACTCGTGCGACCGATCGCCGCCGATCGCCCCGGTGTCCGCAGCCACCGCGCGGAACGTCAAGCCCATGCGCTCGAAGATCCGCACGTACGCCGCATGCATCGCGTCGTAGCTCTTGGCCGCCGACGCGACGTCGCGGTCGAACGAGTACGCGTCCTTCATCGTGAACTCGCGCCCGCGCATCACACCGAAGCGAGGCCGTCGCTCGTCCCGGAATTTCGTTTGGATATGGTAGAAATTTTTGGGCAGCGACCGGTAGCTGCGCAACTCCTGGCGAGCGATGTCGGTGATCACCTCCTCGCTGGTCGGCTGGATCACGAAATCGCGATCGTGCCGGTCTTTGACGCGCATCAGCTCCGCACCCATCTTGTCGAAACGGCCCGTCTCTTGCCACAACTCGGCCGGCTGAACGAGTGGCATCAGCAACTCGATCGCACCGGCGCGGGTCATCTCTTCTCTAACGATCGCCTCGACCTTGCGGATCACACGCAGCCCGATCGGCATGTAGCTGTAGATCCCGGCGCTCAATCGCTTGATGAACCCCGCCCGCAGCATGAGCTGGTGGCTGACGATCTCAGCGTCGGCAGGCGCTTCCCTGAGCGTGGAGATGAAGAACTGTGAGACTTTCATCGAGACGGCCGCAGGGGCTTCTGAAAAATGGGGGCGGCTGGGCGCATGGTCCGGGCATGGACGGGTTCGCATGTGGAGAGCTTGCTTAACCCGGGCGCGATGCAATAATCGAAATAACGAGAATTTTGGAGTCGATTATGCTCGACCGTGAGGGGTTCAGACCCAACGTCGGCATCGTCCTGCTCAACCCGAGGAACCAAGTGTTTTGGGGCAAACGGCTTCGAACGCACTCTTGGCAGTTTCCGCAGGGTGGCATCAAGTATGGCGAAACGCCTGAGCAGGCGATGTATCGAGAACTCCATGAAGAGGTGGGGTTGACGTCCGACCACGTTCGAATTCTGGCGCGCACCCGCGACTGGCTTCGCTACGAAGTTCCGGATCGATTTATTCGCCGCGACGCCCGCGGGCACTATCGTGGCCAAAAGCAGATCTGGTTCTTGCTGCAACTGACCGGCAGAGACAGTGACATGAATCTGCGTGCCACCAGCCACCCGGAATTCGATGCGTGGCGGTGGAATGAGTACTGGATACCGCTCGAAGTGGTGATCGAGTTCAAGCGTGATGTGTACCAGATGGCGCTGACAGAACTCTCGAAATTCATACCGAAATCAGCTCACCACGGTCGCTACCTGCGCACGGGCAGCAGACCCCATGACCCGGCCACCGATCAGCCGGCGGCATCAATCGATGCCGCCCCGAGCGTTGGCGATGAGCTGCTTTCGCTGGACGCCGACGGCCTCACGCCTGAAGTCAAGCCCGCAGCGTGAGGCGCACCGCGCAGCGTCCTGCTCCGGCTGCAACGGCCGCTCGAAGACCATACCGATTGAACTCCGCCCCGTGTCGTTGACTGCCTCAAAGCAGCACCAAATTGTCCCGGTGAATCATTTCCGGTTCGCCTGAGAACCCGAGGATTTTCGCGAACTCGCCCGACGGTTTGCGGGCAATCAACCGGGCTTCGCTGCTGGCGTAATTGGCCAGACCCCGCGCCACCTCGAAACCGGCCGCGTCCAGCACGGCGATGACATCGCCGCGATGGAATTCACCCTCGACATCGACCACGCCGATCGGCAGCAAACTTTTTCCGCTGTCGCGAATCTTCAATGCTGCGCCGGCGTCGATCGTCACCGAGCCGCGCAGTTTTAGGTGATCGACCATCCACTGCTTGCGAGCCGTCATCTTGGGCATCTGCGCGGACAACTCGGTCCCGACTGCCTCACCCGCGCACAGCCGGATCAACACGTCGGGCTCGCGCCCCCATGTGATGACCGTGCTGGCGCCGCTGCTCGCCGCGCGCTTGGCGGCCAGGATCTTCGTGATCATGCCGCCGCGACCGATGGAAGTACCCGCACCACCGGCCATTTGCTCCAACGCCGGGTCGCCCGCGACGGCCTGGTGAATGAACTTGGCGGCGCTGTTCTTGCGCGGGTCTTCCGAATACAGCCCGGCCTGATCGGTCAGGATTACGAGCGCATCGGCCTCGATGAGATTGGCCACCAGGGCACCCAAGGTGTCGTTGTCGCCGAACTTGATTTCATCGTTGACGACCGTGTCGTTTTCGTTAATGACCGGAATCACCTTCAGCCCGAGTAAGGTCACCAAGGTCGAGCGCGCATTGAGGTAACGCTCGCGGTCGGCCAGGTCGGCGTGCGTCAACAACACCTGTGCGCTGCCGATGCCGTGCTCGCGAAGTTTGGATTCATACATTTGGGCCAGGCCCATCTGTCCGACCGCCGCCGCCGCTTGCAATTCATGGAGTTGCGTGGGCCGCGCGGTCCAGCCCAGTCGCTTCATGCCCTCGGCGATGGCGCCGCTCGACACCATCACGAGCTCACGACCCTGGGAGGCCAGCACGGCCAACTGTCGGCACCAGTTGCCGACCGCGTCGGCATCCAGGCCGCGCCCATCGTTCGTCACCAGGCTGGAGCCGACCTTGACAACGATGCGGCGGGCAAGCCTGAGCGACTCGGTCATGACGCGATGGTGTCTGGATCGCCGTCGCCGAACCTCGGGTCGGGGTCCACGGGCACCACGTTCTTGAGCTTGGCGACATGCTCGTAAATGGCACGGATCAGCGGTTCGCAACCCTCACGCGTCAAGGCGGAAATCTGGAAGACGGGGCCCTTCCACTTGAAGCGCTTGACGAAATCGTCGACGCGACGGCGACGGTCTTCTTGCGGGACCATGTCCAGCTTGTTGAGCACCATCCAGCGCGGCTTGTCGTACAGCGAGGCGTCGTACTTTTTCAACTCTTTGACGATCGCTTTCGCTTGGGCCACCGGGTCGACGCTGTCGTCGAACGGCGCGAAATCCACCAGATGCAGCAATAGGTGGGTGCGTTGCAAGTGCCGCAGGAACACATGCCCGAGCCCGGCGCCTTCGGCCGCACCTTCGATCAAGCCGGGAATGTCGGCCACCACGAAGCTCTGCTCGGGCGCGACCCGCACGACTCCGAGGTTGGGATGCAGCGTGGTGAACGGGTAGTCGGCGATCTTCGGCTTGGCATTCGAGATCGCCGCGATCAACGTCGATTTCCCCGCGTTGGGCATGCCGAGCAAACCGACATCGGCGAGCACGCGCAATTCGAGACGCAAGCGAAACTGCTCGCCCGGCCAGCCAGGTGTCTTTTGCCGGGGCGCCCGGTTGGTGCTGGTCTTGAAGTGAAGGTTGCCGAAGCCGCCATCACCGCCCTTGGCGAGCAGGACTTTCTCGTCCGGCACCAGCAACTCCGCGATGACCTGATCGGTGTCGGCGTTGGTGACGATGGTGCCCATCGGCATGCACAGGACAATATCCTCGGCCGCCGCGCCGTACTGATCGGAACCCCGGCCGTTCTCCCCCCGACGCGCCTCGTGTCGGCGTGCGTAGCGGTAGTCGATGAGTGTGTTGAGGTTGCGATCCCCAATGGCGAACACACTGCCGCCCCGACCCCCGTCACCGCCATTCGGCCCACCGAAAGGAATGAACTTCTCGCGGCGGAAACTCATGCAGCCGTTACCGCCATCGCCAGCGGCAATGTCTATCGTGGCTTCGTCGACGAATTTCATGGGAGCGCCAAGGCGTGTGGTTCAAACATCTCATCAGAAACAAGAAAGCCCCGGCAAGCCGGGGCCCTTCGCGTTCACCGAGCCGCTTAGCAGGCGGCTTTGATGCTCACGGTGCGGCGATTTCTCGGCCCTTTGACGGCAAAAACAACCTCGCCATCGATCAACGCGAACAAGGTGTGATCTTTGCCAAGTCCGACGTTCGTGCCGGGGTGGAACTGCGTCCCGCGCTGCCGAACGATGATCGAACCGGCAGGAATCGCTTCACCGCCGAACGCCTTGACGCCGAGCATTTTGGGCTGTGAGTCCCGGCCGTTCCGCGTGGAACCGCCGCCTTTTTTCTGTGCCATGGTTTACACCTTCAATTTTGTGAGCGCTTCAGCCGTTGACGGCACGGATCTCGATTTCCGTGAACGCCTGACGGTGACCTTGTCGCTTTTGATAATGCTTGCGGCGGCGCATCTTGAAAATACGCACCTTGTCGTGCCTGCCTTGCGCCGTGACGGTGGCGATGACGGTGGCGCCTGCCACCCAAGGGCTTCCGATCTGGATGTCGGCGCCGCTGCCGACGGCCAGCACTTGATCCAGCGTGATTTCTTGGCCGACATCGGCAGTGATCTGCTCAATTTTGAGCTTCTCACCTGCGGCAACCCGATACTGCTTACCGCCGGTCTTGATGACTGCGTACATTTCAGCCCTTTCGTTTGAATTTTCGCGTCGTGTCACCGAACCGGTCGCATCACATCGCACAACCGCGCATTGTATGCGGAAATCATCTACGCGCGCCGACAGCGTCTGAGCCCGCAAGGGTGTGGGTCTGCCACTCGCTTGCATTTCTATAATTGGGGCTTTCTGGAAAAATGGACAGCGTGCGCGCCGAATTCACAGCCTACTCCGAAGATTGCCCTGCAAGCGATGACGGCATGGAAGCGGAGATGAAAGAAGTTGACGCCGTCATCCGCAGGCGCTTGGCCTCCGAGGTCGTGCTGATCGACCAGATTTCGAAGTACATCATCGGCGCTGGCGGCAAGCGGATCCGGCCGCTTTTGGTGCTGCTCTTCTCAAGAGCGTTGGGTTTTCAGGGCCCTGAGCGGTTCGAGTTGGCCGCGACCGTCGAATTCATCCACACCGCCACCTTGCTGCACGACGATGTCGTCGACGAGTCCGATCTGCGGCGCGGCCGCAAATCGGCCAACGCCATTTTCGGCAACGCCGCCAGCATTCTGGTCGGCGATTTTGTCTACTCGCGCGCCTTCCAGATGATGGTGTCGGTGAACCGCATGCGGGTGCTTCAAGTGCTGTCGGATGCAACCAACGTCATCGCCGAAGGCGAAGTGTTGCAGTTGATGAACATGCACGACGCCGACCTGCAAGTCGACGACTACCTCAAAGTGATCCGGTTCAAGACGGCCAAGCTGTTTGAAGCCAGCGCCAGGCTGGGGGCGGTGCTGGCCGAGGCGTCGCAAGAGGTCGAAGAGGCCTGCGCGGATTACGGTCGATCGCTGGGAACGGCTTTCCAACTGATCGACGATTTACTCGATTACGAAGGTTCGACGCAGGATATGGGGAAGAACGTCGGCGACGACCTGCGTGAGGGGAAACCGACGCTGCCCTTGCTGCTCGCCATGCAGCGCGGCACGCCAGCAGATCGTGATCTGATTCGCAGCGCCATCCAGCACGGCGAAGTCGCGCGGTTGGCGGACGTGATCGAGGTGGTGCGTCGCACCGGATCGCTGCAGGCCACCCGGGACGCCGCGCATGAACAAGTTCAGCAAGCACAGCGCAGTTTGGCCGTTTTGCGCCCGTCGAGACACCGGGACGCTCTGATAGAGTTGTCTGCGAATTCGCTGGAACGCTCGTCGTGAAATTGGCTGGCGCGACTCCGGCATGAAACTGAGTTTCGGGGTGTAGCTTAGCCAGGTAGAGCGCTACGTTCGGGACGTAGAGGCCGGAGGTTCGAATCCTCTCACCCCGACCAGCTCAGGGGAACAGGAACGGCAGCGATCCATTCGGCACTTGAAACTTCGAGATCGGCATTGAATGGCAGACACCCTCGCTGAAGCCCCGCAATCCGCGCTTTCCGGTGTGGCCCGGGTTCTTGTGCATGCCGGCAAGTTGACCGAGAAGACGGCCGAGACACTGGTCAAATCGGCGCGCGAAAAGAAAATCAGCTTCGTCGCTGCGGTGATCGCCGCCGGGACAGTGTCCCCGACCGATCTGGCGCACACGCTGTCGACGGCGTTGGCGCTGCCGCTGCTGGACTTGAATGCGGTCGACGCCCAAAAGCTGCCGCGCAACATCATCGACGTCAAGCTGGCGTCGGAGTACCAGTTGGTCGTCCTGGGCAAGCGCGGTGGTCGCCTTTTCATCGGCGGCGCCGACCCGACCGACCAGGAGGCGGTGGAGCGCATCAAGTTCGCGACCCAACTGTCGCCCGAGTGGGTCATCGTCGAGCACGACAAGCTGTCGAAGATCGTTGACGCCAACGGCGCGAGTGCCACCGAAACGCTGGAGTCGATGGCCTCGGGTGACTTCGAGTTCGACGTCACGGACGAGACAGCCGCGCAGGAAGCCACCGAAGCGGCGTCTGACGTCGAGGATGCGCCGGTCGTTCGCTTTTTGCAGAAGATGCTGATCGACGCCATCAACGCGCGCGCCTCCGATCTTCATTTCGAGCCCTACGAGTACCACTACCGCGTGCGATTCCGCATCGACGGCGAGCTGCGCGAGATCACGCAACCGCCGATTGCCATCAAGGACAAGCTGGCCTCCCGCATCAAGGTGATTTCGCGTCTGGACATCGCCGAAAAGCGCGTTCCCCAAGACGGGCGCATGAAGCTGAAGTTCGGCAGCAAGGCCATCGACTTCCGGGTCAGCACGCTGCCGACCTTGTTCGGCGAGAAGATCGTGATTCGTATCCTCGATGCCTCCAGCGCCAAGGTGGGCATCGAAGCGCTGGGGTACGAGAAGATCGAGCGAGACCGCTTGCTGCTGTGCATCCACCGACCGTACGGCATGGTGCTGGTGACCGGGCCGACGGGCTCCGGCAAGACGGTGTCGCTCTACACCTGCTTGAACATCCTGAATCAACCGGGCGTCAACATTTCAACGGTCGAAGATCCGGCTGAAATCAACCTGCCGGGCGTCAATCAGGTCAACGTCAACGACAAGGCAGGGCTGAATTTCGCGGTGGCCCTCAAGTCCTTCCTGCGTCAGGACCCCGACGTCATCATGGTCGGCGAGATCCGCGACCTGGAGACGGCCGACATCGCGATCAAGGCCGCGCAGACCGGGCACATGGTGATGTCGACCTTGCACACCAACGACGCCCCGACCACCCTGACCCGCATGTTGAACATGGGCGTCGCGCCGTTCAACATCGCCTCCAGCGTGTTGCTGATCACAGCCCAGCGCCTGGCACGCAAGCTGTGCGAGACCTGCAAGGCGCCCGCCACCTACCCGCGAGAGGCGATGCTGAAAGCCGGTTTCCCCGAAAGCGAGATCAACGGAAGTTGGACGCCGTACCGTGCGGTCGGCTGCTCGGCCTGCACCAACGGCTACCGCGGACGTGTCGGCATCTACCAGGTGATGCCCGTCACCGAGGAGATCCAACGGATCATCCTGACCGAAGGAACGGCCGTCGACATCGCCAAACAAGCTCAGCGTGAAGGCGTTCGCGACCTTCGTCAATCGGGGCTGGTCAAGGTTCGTTCCGGCGTCACGACGCTGGAAGAAGTAATTTCTGTCACGAACGAGTGATGGGTGGTGAATAAATCCACCGTCCGGCCGATAACGAAGTGGGTGGACTAAGAGCTCCGGAGGTTCCATGGCGACTGCAGCGGCCGCGAAAAGCATCAAAGACATTGTTTTCGAGTACGAGGGCAAGGACAAGAACGGTAAAATCGTTCGCGGCGAGATGCGTGCCGGTGGGCAAGCCATGGTCAGCGCCAGCCTGCGTCGCCAGGGGATACTGACCACCAAGATCAAGAAACGCCGCATGAGCGGCGGTCGGTCGATCAAGCAAAAGGACATCGCGATCTTCACGCGGCAGCTGTCGACGATGATGCGCGCCGGTGTTCCGCTGATCCAGTCGTTCGACATCGTTGCACGCGGCAGCCCGAACCCCAGGTTGACCAAACTGCTGACCGACATCCGCTCCGATGTGGAAACCGGCACCAGTCTGTCCTCGGCGTTCCGCAAGCATCCGTTGCACTTCGATGCGCTGTACTGCAATCTCGTCGAAGCCGGCGAGGCAGGCGGTATCCTGGAAGCGCTGCTCGACCGTCTGGCCATCTACCAAGAAAAGACGATGGCGATCAAGAACAAGATCAAGTCCGCCTTGATCTACCCGATCGCGGTGTTGGTCGTCGCGTTCGTGGTGCTGGCGGTGATCATGATTTTCGTGATCCCGGCGTTCAAGGATGTGTTCAGCTCCTTCGGCGCCGACCTGCCCGCGCCGACGCTGCTGGTCATCGCGATGTCGGAGTTCTTCGTCAAGTACTGGTGGGCGATCTTCGGTTTTCTGGGCGGTGGCACCTACTTCTTCCTCGAGTCCTGGAAACGGTCCGAGAAGATGCAAAAAGCCATGGACCGCCTGCTGCTGCGTGTGCCAGTGTTCGGTGCGTTGGTCAACAAGTCGGCGGTGGCGCGCTGGACGCGCACGCTGTCGACGATGTTCGCGGCCGGTGTTCCGCTGGTCGAGGCGCTCGATTCGGTGGGCGGCGCCTCCGGCAATGCGGTATTCGCCGAGGCCACGGAACAGATCCAGAAAGACGTGTCCACCGGTGCATCGTTGACCACCTCGATGCAGACCACCGGCGTGTTCCCGAACATGGTGCTGCAGATGTGCGCGATCGGTGAGGAGTCCGGCTCGCTCGATGCCATGCTCGGCAAGGCGGCCGAGTTTTATGAAGACGAGGTGGACGAAGCCGTCAAAGGCCTGTCGAGCCTGATGGAGCCGTTCATCATCGTGATCCTCGGCACGCTGATCGGCGGCATCGTCGTGTCGATGTACCTGCCCATCTTCAAGCTCGGCCAGGTCGTCTGAAGCCGGGGGATGGATACACCAGTCATCGAGATGCTGCTGTCTCCCTGGACCTTGGCGCTGCTGGGTCTGTGCATCGGCAGTTTTCTGAATGTGGTGATCCATCGCCTGCCGTTGATGATGGAGCGGGGCTGGAAGCTCGACAGCGCCGACATGCTGGGCATCCAGGCCGATGTACCCGCTGAAATCACGCTGTCCTCACCCCGCTCACGCTGTCCGGCCTGCGGTCATGCCATCGCGTGGCACGAGAACATTCCGGTACTCAGCTACCTTCGCCTCGGTGGCAAGTGTTCCGCTTGCAAGACCCGCATCTCCGCACGCTACCCGTCGGTCGAGATCATCACGGCACTGCTTTTTGCGGCCGTCGCTTGGCGCTTCGGTGCCCAGTGGTCGACCGTGGCCTGGTGTGGTTTCGCAGCAACCCTGGTGGCGCTGGCCGGCATCGACTGGGACACCACGCTGCTGCCCGACAGCTTGACCTTGCCGCTGCTGTGGGCCGGCCTGATCGCCGCTGCGATCGGACTGACCGTTCCGCTGTCGGCCGCGGTGTGGGGTGCTGTGGCGGGCTACTTGTCGCTGTGGTCGGTTTACTGGTTGTTCAAGCTTGCAACCGGCAAGGAAGGCATGGGGCATGGCGACTTCAAGCTGCTGGCAGCCTTGGGCGCCTGGCTCGGTGTGTCGATGGTGTTGCCGGTGGTGCTCGGCGCATCGGTCATCGGCGCAATCGTCGGCATCGGCATGAAGCTCAACAGCAAGCTGCGTGAAGGCCGTTACGTGCCGTTCGGTCCGTTCCTCGCGGGTGCTGGCCTGGCCGTGCTGCTGATCGGTTCTCCCCGCATTCTGGATTGGCTGGGCTGGGCCTGATCCCCGGTTCCTGATTCGGCGTCGGCATGTCCACCATGGTTGCGTCGACGCCTGCGACACATGCACCGCTGCGCATCGGCCTGACCGGCGGCATCGGCAGCGGCAAGAGCACCGTGGCCGCGCTGCTGCAGGCCCACGGGGCGGTCATCGTCGACACCGATGCCATTTCGCGCCAGCTGACCGGGCCGGGAGGGATCGCGATCCCGGCGCTGCGCGAAGCCTTCGGTGACACCGTGATGGCCGACGGCGGAGCCCTCGACCGCCGCCGGATGCGCGACCTGGCCTTCGCAGACCCCGAGGTCCGCCGCCGACTCGAAGCGATCCTGCACCCGCTGATATCGATCGAAACCGAACGCGCGGCGGCGCTCAACGCTGCACCAGTGATCGTGTTCGACGTGCCTTTGCTGGTCGAGTCCGGTCGCTGGATCGACCGCGTGCACCGGGTTCTGGTGATCGACTGCAGCGAACGCACGCAGATCGAGCGCGTCACCCAGCGGTCCGGATGGCCCGAAGCAACGGTACGCTCCGTCATCGCGGCACAGGCCACGCGCGATCAGCGACGGGCCGTGGCCGACGACCTGATCGTCAACGACGGTGTCTCCAAAGTCGAACTGGCCGAGCGCGTGGCTGCGTTGTGGCGGGCCTGGAGCGCGCTCGAAACCGAACCGCTGTGAAACAATCGAATCGGTTGCTGTCCCAGTTCGGGTTTCGGTGTTTCCACACACTTTGAAGGAAGGCCTCTTGGTCCTTTACGAGTACCCGTTCAACGAGAGCATCCGCACCATGCTGCGGCTCGAACACCTGTTCGATCGGCTCGGTCAACTGGCTCCACGCGATGCGGCAGTGGACCACCACTACGCCATCGCGACCCTCTTCGAGATCATGGAAGTGGCCTCGCGCGCCGATCTGAAGTCCGATCTGCTCAAAGACCTGGAGCGGCAAAAGGCGCAACTCAACAGCTACCGGGGCAACCCCTCGATATCAGAGGAAGCGCTCAACGAGGTCGTGGCCAAGATCGACCATGCCTACACCGGCTTGAACGAGTTGCCAGGCAAGGCAGGCCACGCGCTCACGTCCAACGAATGGCTGATGAGCATCCGCAGCCGCATCAGCATTCCGGGCGGGACCTGCGAGTTCGATCTGCCGGCCTATTACGCCTGGCAGCAGCATGAGCCCGCCCAACGCCGCGCCGATCTGGCCCGCTGGATCGCGCTTCTGCTGCCGCTGGCCGAAGCGCTGACGGTCTTGCTGGGGCTGCTGCGCGATTCAGGCGTGGCGCAGCGGGTCACCGCCCCTGCGGGTCATTTTCAGCAGAGTCTGCCAGCCGGTCGCTCTTACCACCTGATGCGGGTGCGTCTGGATGCGGCAGGCGGCCTGGTGCCGGAGATCACCGGACACCGGCTGATGGTGTCGGTTCGGCTGATGCGCCAGGATGCAGAGGGTCGTTTGCGCCCGCATGCCGGTAACAGCAGCTTCGAGTTGACGCTGTGCTCTTGATGGCCAGCCCCGCTTGACAGCGAAAACAAGTTCGGGGCGCATCGTTCGCTGCCCGGGCTGCGGCGGCGAAAGCGTCTACGCCAGCAGCAACCCCTACCGGCCGTTTTGCAGCCAGCGCTGCAAGAACGTCGATTTCGGAGCCTGGGCCAGCGAAGGCTATCGGGTCGAGGCACCCGAAACACCCGAAGATCCCGACGACTTGTCCAGACCGCCCGAACATTGACCGGCACGTCTCGGTTGGGCCCTTGAATTGTCGCGGCGCAACCCTATAATTGATTTGCTAGCACTCGAGGTCACTGAGTGCTAACGGTGATTCGGCCTCTGCTGAGTCAACGGCGTCTGCCTCTGCAAGAAGCCGCCGCCGCCCGAACATCCCATCCGTTCCAACCCCCCCAAGGAGATGCTATGAAACTTCGTCCTCTGCACGATCGCGTGATCGTCAAGCGCCTAGAACAAGAAACCAAGACCGCCTCCGGCATCGTGATCCCCGACAACGCGGCCGAGAAGCCCGATCAAGGCGAAGTCCTGGCCGTCGGTCCGGGCAAGCGCAACGACAAGGGCGATTTCATCGCGCTGAATTGCAAGGTCGGCGATCGCGTGCTGTTCGGCAAGTACAGCGGCCAGACCGTCAAGGTCGATGGCGACGAGTTGCTGGTCATGCGGGAAGAAGATCTGTTTGCCGTTGTCGAGAAGTAAAGCTACTGCGCGACGCGCTGGCGTCGTTGGGCGGTGCTCGAAATCCTCACGTACCCAAGTACGTTGCGGTTTCTGCGCTCCGTCCGCCTAGCCAGCCCGCCGCTCGCCACGCTTTCTTTCCCGACAACTGAGCGGTGAAGAAAAGCGGTTATCCACCCAGATTCGGAGAATTCAAATGGCTGCAAAAGACGTAATTTTCGGCGGCGAAGCCCGCGCACGCATGGTCGAAGGCGTGAACATTCTGGCCAACGCGGTCAAGGTCACGCTCGGCCCGAAAGGCCGCAACGTGGTGCTCGAGCGTTCGTTCGGCGCCCCGACGGTGACCAAGGACGGTGTCTCGGTCGCCAAGGAAATCGAGCTGAAGGACAAGCTCCAGAACATGGGCGCGCAGATGGTCAAGGAAGTTGCTTCCAAGACCAGCGACATCGCCGGTGACGGCACCACCACGGCCACTGTGCTGGCCCAGGCCATCGTTCGCGAAGGCATGAAGTACGTGGCGGCGGGCATGAATCCGATGGACTTGAAGCGCGGTATCGACAAGGCCGTCACGGCCCTGGTCGAACAGCTCAAGAAGCAGTCGAAGCCGACCACCACGTCGAAGGAAATCGCCCAGGTCGGAACCATCTCCGCCAACAGCGACGAGGAAGTCGGCCGCATCATCGCCGAGGCGATGGACAAGGTCGGCAAGGAAGGCGTCATCACGGTCGAAGACGGCAAGTCGCTGAACAGCGAGCTCGAAGTCGTCGAAGGCATGCAGTTCGACCGCGGCTACCTGAGCCCGTACTTCATCAACAACCCCGAGAAGCAATCGTCGATTCTCGAGAACCCGTTCGTGCTGCTGTTCGACAAGAAGATCAGCAACATCCGCGATCTGCTGCCGACGCTCGAAGCCGTCGCCAAGGCAGGGCGTCCTTTGCTGATCGTCGCTGAGGAAGTCGAAGGCGAGGCCTTGGCCACGCTGGTGGTCAACACCATCCGCGGCATCCTGAAAGTGGTGGCCGTCAAGGCACCGGGCTTCGGCGACCGCCGCAAGGCCATGCTCGAAGACATCGCCATCCTGACCGGCGGCAAGGTCATCGCCGAAGAAGTCGGCCTGACGCTGGAGAAGGTCACGCTGGCCGACTTGGGACAAGCCAAGCGAGTCGAAGTGGGCAAGGAAAACACCATCATCATCGACGGCTCGGGCGCGGCGGCGGACATCGAAGCGCGCGTCAAGCAAGTGCGCGTGCAGATCGAGGAAGCCACCTCCGACTACGACCGCGAGAAGCTGCAAGAGCGCGTGGCCAAGCTGGCCGGCGGTGTCGCACTGATCAAGGTCGGTGCTGCGACCGAAGTCGAGATGAAGGAAAAGAAAGCCCGCGTCGAAGACGCGCTGCACGCCACGCGTGCCGCCGTCGAAGAGGGCATCGTGGCCGGTGGTGGCGTGGCGTTGCTGCGCGCCAAGCAGACCGCAGGCACGATCAAGGGCGACAACCCGGACCAGGACGCCGGCATCAAGCTGATCCTGCGTGCCGTTGAAGAGCCGATGCGCATCATCGTTTCGAACGCCGGTGAAGAGCCGAGCGTGGTCGTCAATGCCGTTTTGGCTGGCACCGGCAACTACGGCTACAACGCCCAGAACGGCCAGTACGGCGACATGATCGAAATGGGCATCCTCGACCCGACCAAAGTGACGCGCACGGCGCTGCAAAACGCAGCCTCGGTCGCCTCGCTGATGTTGACCACCGAGTGCATGGTCTGCGAAGCGCCGAAGGATGAATCCGGCGCGGGTGGTGGCATGGGCGGTATGGGCGGTATGGGCGGTATGGGCGGCATGGACATGTAAGTGCTGCTGGCTCAGGCCGTCGCGCCTGAGCGCTCTGCGTTTGGAATGGGGCTGCTTCGGCAGCCCTTTTTCATGCGCGCAGCGTGGTCTGTTCGCGTCGGCAGTGGGTGGCCATCGCGCACAATTTCCCGGATGGTCATGCGGTTGCCGACGTCCCGTTGTTTTGGTTTGCTGTCGGCCCTGGCAGTCGCCGCTTCGGCGAGCCCCTCTGCGTGGGCCGCAGGGTTCGGGGAGCCTGCGGCGATCGAGTCGTCGCCCGCCGCACGTCCGCTCGGTCGCCCGCGCATCGGCCTGGTGCTGTCGGGCGGTGGCGCGCGCGGCCTGGCGCATGTGGGCGTGCTCAAGATGCTGGAGCGCGAACGCATTCCGATCGACGTGATCGCAGGCACCTCGATGGGCGCGATAGTCGGCGGGCTGTACGCCAGCGGCATGGACGCCCAGCGGCTCGAATCCGAACTGCTCTCGGTCAACTGGGACGATGTGTTCGCCAGCCGGGTCGATCGACCGTTGTTGTCACAGCGCCGCAAGGAGGCCGACTTCGAAGTCTCGCCGCTGCTCGAGTTCGGCATGCGCGACGGCGAATTGCGCGCGCCGCTGGGTGCGCTGTCGGGCCGCGGACTCGAAACCCTGCTGCGGCGCTACACGCTGCCGGTGCGTGCGGTGCAGGACTTCTCCCGGCTGCCGATCCCTTTTCGCGCGGTGGCCACGAACTTGGAGACGGGCGAGCCGGTGACCCTCAGCAGCGGCGACCTCGCGCTCGCGCTGCGTTCGAGCATGAGCGTGCCCGGCGTGTTCGCGCCCACCGAAGCCGACGGCCGCATCCTGGGCGACGGCGGCCTGGTCGACAACCTGCCCATCGACGTGGCGCGCGCGATGGGCGCCGACATCGTGATCGCGGTCAACATCGGCACGCCGTTGGCCAACCGCGATTCGCTCGGATCGGTCGGTGGGCTGACGGGCCAGATGATCAGCATCCTGACCGAACAGAACGTGCAGCGCAGCATCGCGCTGCTGAAGCCCGGCGATGTGTTGATCGCGCCCGCGCTGGGTGTGCTCACCGCCGGCGATTTCGGCAAGACGCGTGAACTGATTGCTCAGGGCGAAGTCGGTGCGCAAGCCCAACGGCACAGTCTGGCGGGGTTGTCGCTGGCAGCACCGGCGTACGCGGCGTGGCAGGCTGCGCATCGCCAGCAGCCAGCCGAGCCGGCGCGGCTGTCGTTCATCCGCATCGAAGGCTCGAAGCTGACCAACCCGCAGCGGCTCGTCGATCAGCTCGAATCGACACGCGACCAGCCCTTCGACGAGGGCAAGGCAGAACGCGACGCGCGACGCCTGGCGGCCAGCGGCGACTACACGCGGGCCGACTTTCGGCTGGTCAACACCGCCGATGGCGACGGGCTCGTGTTCGATTTGGAGGACAAGCCTTGGGGGCCGCACTACTTCCGCCTGGGGATCGATCTGTTCACCGACTTTCGCGGCGACAGCGCCTTCAACATCAAGGTGAACCACAACCGACGCTGGCTGAGCGACACCGGCACCGAATGGCGCAACTTCGTACAGATCGGCGAAACGCCGAAGGTGTTCACCGAGCTGTACCACCCGCTGAATTGGTCGATCGGCTCGAAAAACGACTGGTTCGTCGCGGGCTACGCCTCGGTCGAGCGGCGGCAGATCACTGTGTACGAGCCCGACAGCGGCGACGAGCAGGCCCGCTTCACACGCAGCTCCTGGCGCGTGGGCATCGACCTCGGTCAACCTTGGGGCGAGTTCGGCGAACTGCGGCTGGGGGTCAGTCATGTCGTTTTCCGCAATCGACCGCGGTTGATCTCGGGCGATTTCAGCGGTCAGCGCGATGACGTGACGATTCATGAAACCGGCCTGCGGCTGGGCGCGATCTTGGACCAGTTGGACTACGTCAATTTCCCGCTGCGCGGCTACCGCGTCGAAGCCGAAACCGTGTTCGGCAAGCGGTCGGTGTCGGGCGAGCCGAGCCGCCGCAGCTTCACCCGTATCGAGTTCGAGAGCAGCGGTGCGGCCACCTGGGGGCGCAGCACCTTCAACGCACACCTCAGCGCCAGAAGCGCGGGGGGCGAAGACCTGTCGGGCCTCGGACGCTACAGCTACAACCTCGGCGGCTTTCACCGGCTGTCGGGCTACCGCTACAACCAGTTGGCGGGCAGCCATGTGCTGTTCGGTCGCCTGGAGATGTATCAGCGCCTGGCGTACGTGCCGCTGTTTACGCGCGGCCTGTTCGTCGGCGGCTCGCTCGAAGCGGGCAACGCCTGGGTGCAGGCCCGCGACGTGTCGCTGTCGAATCTGCGTTCGGGCATGAGCGCCTTTGTCGGCGCAGACACCGGCCTCGGGCCGCTGTACCTGGGCGTCACTTACGCGCCGCGGGGCGAATCGGGGCTGTACCTGTTCCTGGGTCGCCCGTGATTCGCCTGTCGATCAAGCGGTCGGATGCACCCAGCCGTGCAACAGCGTGGCGGCGTCACCGACCCCGCTTTTTTTCAGCGCGGAGAACAGCGCGACGTTGACATCCGCCTCGTCGGTGGTCATCTCACCGAGGGCTTGTTGCGCCGCCGTCAACGCCAGCGCGGCCTCGCTGCGATTGAGCTTGTCCGATTTGGTCAGCAGCACCAGCAGCTTGACCGCGCCGTTGCCGATGCGCGGTGCGACGAAGCCGAGCAACTGGCGGTCGAGGTCGGTGAATCCGTGGCGCGAATCGATCATCAGCACCAGGCCCGCCAGGTTGCGCCGCACTTCAAGGTAGTCGGCCATCACCTGTTGCCAGCGCAGCTTGGCGCCGCGCGCAACCGCCGCGTAACCGTAGCCCGGCAAGTCGGCAAACAGACAATCGGCCTCGGTCTTCGGGCCCAGCTCGAACAGGTTGATGTGCTGCGTGCGCCCCGGCGTCTTGGAGGCGAACGCCAGCCGCTTTTGCTGGGTCATCGTGTTGATGGCGGTGGACTTGCCGGCGTTCGAGCGGCCGACGAAGGCAATCTCGGGCAGCTCGGTCTGCGGCAACTCGATCAGCTTGCTGGCGGTGGTGAGAAATCGCGCGGTGTGCGTCCAGGCCAGCGCGCGTTTTTCGGCAGAAAGGGGGTCGGTGGCCGCGTCGGCGACCGACGTGGGAACTTGGGTTTGCTCGGTCATGCCATCCGCCAAATCCTGCAATTGTAGAATTGGCCGTTAATTCTTCTACATCCGGCATCCGTCATGAAGTTTGCGTCCGCTCTGTTGTCTCTTTGCTTGTTTGCTGCTGTTTCCGCTTCGGCGAATGAGGCCGCTGCACCGGTCAAGGCCGATCTGGTCAAAGGCGCCGCCACGGCGGCGGTGTGTTCCGCCTGCCACAGCATCGACGGCTCGCGCGGCAGCCCTGCGCAGCCGATCCTGCAAGGTCAGCACCCCGAGTACCTGGTCAAGCAGTTGACCGAATACAAGAGCGGCCTGCGTGCCAACGCGATCATGAGTGGCTTCGCGTCGACGCTGAGCGAAAGCGACATGAAGAATGTCGCCGCGTTCTACGCCTCCAAGCAAGCCAAACCGGGTTTCGCCAAAAGCGCCGATCTGGCTGCCTTGGGCGAGAAAATCTACCGTGGCGGCATCGCCGAGCGCAATATCCCCGCCTGTGCGGCCTGCCACAGCCCGAACGGCGCCGGCATCCCGTCGCAGTACCCACGCATGGCAGGCCAGCACGCCGACTACACCGAAGCCCAGTTGGTGGCATTTCGCGGTGGCCTGCGCAAGAACAGCACCCAGATGACAGGCGTCGCGGCGAAGCTGAACGACCGCGAGATCAAGGCGGTGTCCGATTTCACTGCTGGCCTGCGCTGAGCGCCGGTGTGCTGCCTTCGAAAGCCGGTCGCAGACCGGCTTTTTTTGTGGACCGGCCGTCCACAGCGCGTCGGCAAGTCTGACCTGCAATCGGCGCGCAGTTCGGCGCTTCGCAACCAGCACTGCGGCGTAGAGTGAGCAGAGTTCGGAGAACCGCGCCATGCCCTACGTCCGCCGCCAGCCCTCGGGAATCATCGACAGCCTGCACCGGCACCCCGACGCATCGGCAGCGGAATTCCTGCCCGACGAGCACCCCGACGTGCAATCGTTCATCGGACGGTCGGCCACCGAAGAAGGCAGCGATTTTTCGAGGCTGGACGCCGATTTCGTGCGCGTGATCGAAGACGTGATCGACACCCTGATCGTCAAGAACATCCTCAACATCACCGACCTGCCGGCCGAGGCGCAAGCGAAGCTTTTCGCCCGCAGAAGCTTCCGCGAGCGGGCGTCCCGCAACCCGTTGCAATTGTTTTCGCCATCCGGATTCGACGACGTGATCTGAGCGTGCCGGGCGGGCAGGACGACTTTCGTTGTCGAGTGTCCGCGTAAGGATCGTGTGAGCGGAGCGACACACGATCATTGCAGCGTTGAACCGACAGGGACGACACCTGATTCACACTGGCGTTGTACGCCCCCCGACACGCGCTGCCCAGGAGCACCCCATGCATTTCCACCCAGACCCCGGATTCGATCACCGCGTTGCCAGCGACATCACCCCGCGCGCGGTGTACGACGAGCGCCGCACGCTGCTGAAGGCGATGGCGAGCGGCAGCGGCGGTCTGGCGCTGGCCGCCTGGGCCGGTCGCGATGCGCTGGCGCAGACCGCACGCCCGAACAAGCTGGCCGCCCTGCCTTCCGTGCGCAGCTCGGTGCCCGCCGGCCTGACGATGGAGAAGCTGACGCCCTATGCCGATGTGACCACGTACAACAATTTCTACGAGTTCGGCACCGACAAGTCCGATCCCGCCCGCAACGCCGGCACGCTGAAGACGCGGCCGTGGACCGTCAGCGTCGAGGGCGAGATCAGAAAGCCCAAGGTCTACGACATCGAAGAACTGCTCAAACTCAGCCCGATGGAAGAGCGCATCTACCGCATGCGCTGTGTCGAGGGCTGGTCGATGGTGATTCCGTGGATCGGCTATTCGCTGTCCGAACTGATCAAACGCGTCGAACCGACCGGCAATGCCAAGTATGTTGAATTCGTCACCTTGGCCGACCCGAAAACCATGCCCGGCGTCGGCTCGCGCGTGTTGCAGTGGCCCTATGTCGAAGGCCTGCGGCTCGATGAAGCCATGAACCCGCTGACGCTGCTGACCTTCGGCCTGTACGGCGAGGTGCTGCCCAACCAGAGCGGCTCGCCGGTGCGTGCGGTGGTGCCGTGGAAATACGGCTTCAAGAGCGGCAAGTCGATCGTGGCGATCCGCTTCGTCGAGAAAGAACCGCGCACCAGTTGGAACAAGGCGGCCAGCAGCGAGTACGGCTTCTACTCGAACGTCAACCCCAGCGTCGACCACCCGCGTTGGAGCCAGGCCACCGAACGCCGCATCGGCGAGGATGGTCTGTTCCAGAAGAAGCGGGCCACGCTGATGTTCAACGGCTACGAACCCCAGGTCGGGCAGATGTACGCCGGCATGGACTTGAAAAAGTTCTTCTGACCCGGACGGACGTTTTGCCACCATGACCGCGATGTCGAGCACCGGCCCGAATCCCTCTTTCCGCCCGAAGACCGAGGGCCCCGCCGCAACGCCGCGCACGGGTGCGGTCAAGCGCAAATCGGTGCTGCTGCACCCGGCGGCCAAGCCGCTGTTGTTCGTGCTGTGCCTGCTGCCCTTCGCATGGCTGTTCTATGGCGCCTGGGCCAACACGCTCGGCGCCAATCCGGCAGAGGCACTGATCCGCGCCAGCGGCGACTGGACGCTGCGCTTCTTGTGCATCACGCTCGCGGTCAGCCCGCTGCGGCAGTGGGCCGATCTGCCCGCGCTGGCCCGGTTCAGGCGCATGCTGGGTCTGTTCACCTTCTTCTACGTCGTCTCGCACTTCCTGAGCTACAGCTGGCTGGATCAGAGCTTCGACCTCGACGCCATCGCCCGGGACATCATCAAGCGGCCCTTCATCCTGGTCGGAACCACCGGCCTGCTGTTGATGACGCTGCTGGCCGCCACCTCGTTCAACCGCGCGATCAAGGCCATGGGGGCCAAACGCTGGCAACTGCTGCACCGAGCGATCTACGCCATCGCGCTGCTGGGTCTGCTGCACTTTTTTTGGATGCGCGCGGCGAAGAACAACTTCGCCGAGGTGGCGGTGTACGCCGTTGTCATCGCGGTGCTGCTGGGCTGGCGGGTCAGGCGCAGGCTGGCAAGCCGCAAGGCGACGGCCGCCGTTTGAAGGTGCGCGCCGATACCCGGGCGCATCATGCGGCGCTCGCGTTACGCAACGCCAACGTCGCGGGCGGCACCGGCGCGAAATAGCCGACCACCAACAGCAGCGCGCCCACGCGGGTGAACGACACGATGCGGAACAAGCCGCCCTGATGCGCCAGCTCGACGAAAAACAGCTTGAACAGCAAGGCTCACGGGTCCGCCGGGGTGGACTGCTCCACAGCGGCACTGACGTGCTGCAAGGCCGTATGGACGTTGACGATCAGCGAGTTGAGCAGGTTCGGCTTGCCGTGCAACGGCGTGAGGTCAACTCGTCGAACCCGTTCTCGCGGTCCGCCGGTCGTCGACGACCAAAGTGGGCCTTCTGTCGGGTCCTTCTCTATTGCGGCCGGCTGGGGGGTGCTCATAAGCTGGAATGTGCTGCAGCAACTGTCCCGGAATCAGCGGTTGGCGATGAGAGGCGATCTCGACTTGCCCGACTTGTTCGAGCAGATTTTCTCAGCCACGCCGTGGTCGACCTTGATGCTGGACGACGACGGCGCGGTGGTTGGCGCGAGCGACGAGTCCAGTCCGGAGTTGACCGGTGATGTGACGACGGACGACGTGCCGCTGCGCGCACGCGCTCAGCACTACCTCGGTCTGTTGCGTGGCACGCCGCCCTGGTTGACGCCGCAAGAGGCGGACAGCATGCGCACACGGCCTTCGGGTGCGGTGGTCTACGAACGCATCAGGCTGCGACGCACCGCGTGGGGCGCTTGTCTTGTGATCGTCGACCAGACCGAATTGCGCCGGTTGCAGGCCGCAGACGTCCAGACCGCCCGGCTGGCGTCACTCGGGTTCATGGTGGCCGGCGTATGTCACGAAGTGACCAACCCGCTGACGGCGCTGCACTCGATCGTGCAGATACTTCGTGCCGAGAAGCAGCCGAGCCAGGCACTGCTCGACAAGGGGCTTCAAAGCATTGCGACAAACGTCCGGCGGATCCTGGACATCTCACGGCGGTTGGTTAAATTCTCTCGAGTCGGCGATGAGCCTCGCTGCCGCTTTGCCATTGATGATGCGATCGAGGAAGCTGCCCATGTGTTGCGTCACGAAGGGCTGTTTCACGGCATCGAGTTGCACCATCGACCGGATCCCGCAGCCATGGTGTTCGGGAACATTGGTCAGGCCCGCGAGATTTTCCTCAATCTGTTTGCGAACGCCGCCCAGGCGATGTCCGGCCAGGGCCTGCTGAGTGTCGTGACGAGTGGCGTGGGCGAGGTGATCGAGGTGCTGGTCAGTGATTCCGGCCCGGGTGTGCCCGGCGCCATGGTGGGTCGAATCTTCGAACCTTTCTTCACGACCAAAGCGGATCAGCACGGCACCGGGCTCGGTCTGGCGATCTGCACCGAACTTGCCCATGAACATGGTGGCCGTATCGAGCTGCGGCAAAGTTCACCGCAGGGCGCAACCTTCAGCGTGATGCTGCCCAAGGGAGGCGCATGACAGACCGCAAGGCTCTCGACAACGCGCCTTCGCACCACGCGGCGCAGATTCTGGTGGTCGACGACGACCGTGGAATTTGCGACTGTGTGGAGATCCTGCTCGAGCAGGCCGGCCATGCCAGTGTGATTTCTCGCGTGGGCCGCGACGGGCTGGCCCAGATCGAGCGCCGCGAATTCGACTTGGTGATCACGGATCTGCGTCTGCCCGATGCCAGCGGACTGGACATCGTCGCGGCGGCCAAGGCCGCGCACCCCGACACGCCCGTCATCCTGATGACCAGTTTCTCGTCGGTCGAAAACGCCATCGAAGCGCTGCGCCGCGGGGCGAACGACTACATCATCAAGCCTTTCGACAATGATGATTTCATGTTCTCCGTCGAGCGCGCGCTGCGAGAGCGGCGCACCCGCATGGAGAACGTGGCGCTGAGGCGCAGCCTGACGAAAGCGCTGACGCATCACGCCATCATCGGTGAAAGCGATGGCGTCAAACGCCTGCTCGCAATGATCCAGCGCGTGGCGGCGACCGAAGCCAATGTGCTGATCCAGGGCGAGAGCGGTACCGGCAAGGAGCTGGTGGCGCAGGCCATCCATTTCGGTGGCAGCCGCGCGCACCGCCCCTTCGTTGCAGTCAACTGCGGCGCGATCCCGGCCGATCTCATCGAGTCCGAATTGTTCGGGCACGAGAAGGGCGCCTTCACTGGCGCGACGAGCGCCAGCGAGGGGCTGATCCGCGAGGCCGGTGGCGGCACGCTGTTCCTCGACGAGATTTCGGAGATGCCGCTGGGCGTGCAGGTCAAGCTGCTGCGGGTGTTGCAGGAGCGCCAGGTTCGACCGCTGGGCTCGAACCAGAGTTACTTGACCGACGCACGCTTTCTGGCAGCGAGCAACCGCAACCTCAAGGACAGCGCGGAGAGCGGCAGCTTCCGTGCCGATCTCTACTACCGCTTGAACGTCATCACGATCCATGTGCCACCGCTGCGCGAGCGTGGCGCCGACATCGAATTGCTGGCGCGGCATTTCGTACGACAGTTTTGCCTCAAGTTCGGCAGCCGGGTCACAGGCATGCACAAGGAGTTCGTCGAGTTCCTGAATCGCCACCCCTGGCCCGGGAACGTGCGGGAGCTGCAGAACGTGATCGAGCGGGCGGTGATTCTGGCGGACTCGGACGTGCTGACGCTCAGCGATCTGGAGGAGGTGATCTCGACGCCGGCCAAGGATGCGCTGGCGCCCAAGGGCAGCGGCCTGCCGCTGTCGATCGAGGATTACACCAAGGAAATCATCACGCAGTACCAGGATCAGTACGGCGAGGCCGAGTTGGCTGCGCTGCTCGGCATTGGCCGCAAGGCGCTGTGGGTGCGGCGCCATCACTGGGGTCTGCACTGGGAGCGTGAGCGAGGCGGGTCGGTCTCCGCCGCAGCCCAGGTGAACGAAGTCCACATGATCGAATTGCCGTGAACACCGACCGGACCCAAGTCATGCCGAACGAGCGGACTGCCGTGCTGACGCCCTCGCAAATCTTGTCGCAAACGGGTTTCTTTGGCGAACTCACGCCCGGCCAGCTCGAGCAAGTGGTGGCACACACCAAGCTTCAGGACTTCGACGAAGGGCAGCAGATCTACCGCATCGGTGACCCCGCAAAGCTGATCTATGTGTTGGTGTGCGGCACGGCCCGGCAGGCCATCAGCTTCGACGGTCGCACGGCCAGCGTTGGCGACATCCTGCGTCGCGGCGACGTGTTCGGCTGGGCGGCGCTGACGCCCACGTGCAGCGTCCGTATCGCCACCGTTTCCTGCTTGACGCCCTGCCGCTTCCTGGCTATCGACGGGGCGGGTCTGATCGAGCTGATGGAGCACGACCACACGCTTGGCTACCGCCTGATGACGCAGCTCAACCGCCTGATCACCGGCACGATGACGGCGTTCACCGGCGGCTGATCAGGGTGGGGCGCTGGCTGCGCGCGACCGAGTCCAAGGGCATCAGCTTCAACATGCTCCACAAGGACGACCTGTCGCGCATCCAGATGAAGGTCTGGTGC
>JANMTL010000002.1:0-15170 GCA_031390425.1 Rhizobacter sp. | reverse complement strand
GGCACGCTGCGCGAGGTGGTGCAGCCGAACAAAGCGCTGCACGCCGCGCTGATCTCGCGGCTGAAGATCATGGCCGAGCTCGACATCTCCGAGAAGCGCCTGCCGCAGGACGGCCGCATTTCGTTGCGCATCGGCGGTCGCGCGGTCGATGTGCGCGTCAGCACGCTGCCGTCGTCGCACGGCGAACGCGCGGTGCTGCGGCTGCTCGACAAGGGCGAATCGAAGTTCACGCTCGAAGGCCTGGGCATGAGCGGCGATGTGCTGACGAGCTTCGACAAACTGGTGCAGCAGCCGCACGGCATCGTGCTGGTCACCGGGCCGACCGGATCCGGCAAGACGACGACGCTGTACGCGTCGCTCGGCCGCATCGACACCTCGACCACCAACGTGCTGACGGTCGAAGACCCGGTCGAGTACGAACTCGGCGGCATCGGCCAAACGCAGGTCAATCCGAAGATCGACCTGACCTTCGCCAAGGCGCTGCGCGCGATCCTGCGGCAGGACCCGGACGTGATCATGATCGGCGAGATCCGCGACTACGAAACCGCGCAGATCGCGATCCAGGCGTCCCTCACCGGCCACCTGGTGCTGGCGACGCTGCACACCAACGACGCGCCGAGTGCGGTGACGCGGCTGACCGACATGGGCGTCGAGCCGTTCCTGCTGAGTTCGAGCCTGCTCGGCGTGCTGGCGCAGCGGCTGGTGCGCAAGCTGTGCGTGGCGTGCCGAAAGGTCGATGCGAACGGCCGCTACCACCCGGTCGGCTGCGCCGACTGCGGGCAGACCGGTTACAAGGGCCGCACCGGTGTCTACGAAATGATGGTGGCCGACGACGCGGTGCGCGCGCTGATCCACAACCGCGCGGCCGAATCGCAGCTCTTCGTCGCGGCTGAGCAAGCCGGGCTGCGCTCGATGCGCGAGGACGGCGAGCGGCTGGTCGAAGAAGGCATCACCTCGCCTGAAGAGGTCATGCGGGTCACTCGCGAGTGATATGGGCCCCCCAGTCGCGTTGCTGCCGCGTTGCAGGCCGCGTTGGGCCAGCGGCCCAACTCCTCATCAGGCACGAACAGTCCACTGGACCGTTCGTGTCCGGGTTCGGCCCCCAAGGGGCGCCAAACCAGTGACCGGGGGACCCGTCCACGGTTGTTGCTTGATAGGCGCTTCGCTGTTTGGGGCTGGCACCAATGCCTGCGTATAAATTCGAGGCGCTGACTGCGGCTGGCAAGTCCACGACCGGGCTGGTCGAGGCCGACAACGCCCGCGCCGCACGGGCGCAGTTGCGGGCGCAGGCGCTGGTGCCGCTGGAGGTCACGCAGGTCGCGTCGGCGGGTGCCAAGGGACAGGGGCTGCGCTTCACGCAACGGGTGTTCTCGACGACCGGGCTGGCGGTGTGGACCAGGCAGCTTGCCGGCCTGGTCGGCAGCGGGTTGCCGCTGGAACGCGCGCTGACCGCGCTCAGCGACGAGGCCGAAGACCCGCGCCAACGCGAGCTGGTCGCGCACCTGCGCTCCGAGGTCAACGGCGGGTCGGCGTTCGCGCGCGCACTCGGCAGTGCCGAGCGCGAGTTCGACGAGGTCTACCGCGGTGTGGTCGCGGCCGGCGAGCAAAGCGGCGCGCTGGGTGCCGTGCTCGAACGGCTGGCCGACGATCTGGAAGAGCGCCAGGCGCTGAAGGCCAAGCTGATCGGCGCCACGCTGTACCCGGCCATCGTGTCGCTGATCGCGGTGGTGATCGTGATCTTTCTCGTCACCTACGTGGTGCCGCAGGTGGCGTCGGTGTTCACCAGTTCAAAGCGTGCGCTGCCGTTTCTGACGGTGGCAATGCTCGCGGTCAGCGGCTTTTTGCGCAGCTACGGCTGGCTGCTGCTGCTGGCGATCGGCGCGGGTGTCGGCAGCCTGATGCTGATGCTGCGCAACCCGCTGTTCCGCGAGCGCTTCGACGCCGCCTGGCTCAATCTGCCGCTGGTCGGCAAGCTGGCCCGCGGCTACAACGCCGCGCGTTTTGCGGGCACGCTGGCGATGCTGGCCGGTGCTGGCGTGCCGATCCTGAAGGCGCTGCAGGCGGCGGCGGAAACGCTGTCGAACCGGGCCATGCGCGCCGATGCGCTCGACGCGCTGGTGCGGGTGCGTGAAGGCGCGCCGTTGGCCTCGGCGCTGGCCAACAAGAAGCGCTTTCCGGGGCTGTTGGCGATGTTCGCCCGGCTCGGCGAGCAGACCGGCCAGTTGCCGCAGATGCTGGACCGCGCGGCCAAGCAGCTCGCGACCGAGGTGCAACGCCGCGCGCTGCAGATGGCGACCATCCTGGAGCCGCTGCTGATCGTCGCGATGGGCGGCGTGGTGATGCTGATCGTGCTGGCGGTTTTGCTGCCCATCATCCAATTGAATACCTGGGTGAAATAGAGCCCCCGAGGGGCTGAGGCCGCGCGCGCGGGCCCGGCAGGGGCCGCGCGGCTGCCGAAGGCCAACGGGCTTGCCAGCCCGTTGGCGCTCCCTTCGGCCCGGAAGACCCGGGCTTCGGGATGGCTCGACGTAGCGCATCGCTTCGCTTGCTTTCCTGCGCTCATGGCATGCGGCACGCATGGCGATTGATGTGTCAATGCGGTGCTTCTCCGAAGCGCGCTGACGACGGTACGTGGTTGAATAAATCCAGCGAGCTTTTCGGAGGTGCGATGTCTGCTTCCCATGAATTGGTTCATGTGTCGGGTGCCCGCAGCGGCATTCCGATCGCTCGCATGCGCAGCGTCTACCGGGTCGACGAGGTCGGCCGCAAGCTGGGCAAGCTGCCGCACAAGGAACACGAGACGCTGCGTTCGACTTACGAACGGATGATCGAGCTGGGCCCCGAACGGTTTCAGGTCAAGCCCTCGGGTCTGCCGGTGATGGATCACCTGTACGACGACCTGCCGAACTTCTTTGAAGTGCTCGACGACGTGAGGCGCCAGCTCGCGCTGTGCGAAGACAGCCGCGATGCGCTCGAGATCACACCGCTGCTGCTGCTCGGCCCGCCCGGCATCGGCAAGACCCATTTCGCGCGCGAACTCGCGCAGTTGCTCGGCACCGGCATGGGCTTCATCTCGATGAGCTCGATGACCGCCGGCTGGGTGCTGTCGGGCGCGTCCAGCCAGTGGAAAGGCGCGCGGCCCGGCAAGGTGTTCGAGACGCTGGTCGACGGCCAGTACGCGAACCCGGTGATGGTGGTCGACGAGATCGACAAGGCCGGTGGCGAGCACGCGTACGACCCGCTGGGTGCGCTGTACAGCCTGCTCGAACACGACACCGCCGGCAGCTTCATCGACGAGTTTGCCGAGGTGCCGATCGACGCCAGCCAGGTCATCTGGGTCGCCACCGCCAACGACGCGCGCGGCATCCCCGAGCCGATCCTGAACCGGATGAACGTCTACGAAGTGCAGGCGCCCGATCGCGATGCGGCGCGGCACATCGCGGCCAAGCTGTATGCGTCGATCCGTGCCAGTCACGATTGGGGAAAACGTTTCGATGAGCAGGCGAGCAGCGACGTGCTCGACCGCATGAGCGAGATGGCCCCGCGCGAGATGCGGCGCGCCTGGATGACGGCCTTCGGCAATGCCAAGTTGGCCAAGCGCGACCAGGTCATGCCGGGTGACTTGCCCGATGCCAACGGCAAGCGCGCGGGGATCGGGTTCGTGCAGTAGCGCCGGGCGAAGGCTGCGGTCACGGCGCGATCAGCAACCGCTTTTCAGCATCGACCCGGTCGCGCATGCCCGGCGCCAGTTCTTGAACCTCGACGATGTCGACGCGAAACGGCAAGTCGGTCGCTTCGAAGGCGTCGCGCAATGCGGCACGCGCGGGCCAGCTGAGCGCTTCGGGCGGCTCAACGAGGAGGTCGAGGTCGGAAAACGGGCGGGCTCGGCCCGTGGCACGCGAGCCGAACACCCAGACCGGCACGCC
The DNA here is from genome assembly GCA_031390425.1 of Rhizobacter sp. Classification (GTDB taxonomy): domain Bacteria; phylum Pseudomonadota; class Gammaproteobacteria; order Burkholderiales; family Burkholderiaceae_C; genus PBB1. The sequence goes on along the minus strand of JANMTL010000002.1, from coordinate 11,244 downwards.
AGGCAGGCAGCGCGCCAGCACCGCAAGCACGGCACGCTGTTGCGCGTTCGTCAGCATGACGTCGAACACATCGATCGGTTCGTTAACTTTCGGCTGCAAGGGACGCCTCCAGGGTCTTCAGCAAGGCGACGGCATCGAGCGCAAACGCGCTGGCCAATTCGGCCACGGCCTGCGCTTTGGCTTGGTCGTAGGCATGGCTGGTGGCATTGCACATCTCGCGCCAGGTGCGCCAGGCCGCCGGGTCGGCGATCAATCCGCCATCGGCGGCGGCACGCAGCAAGTCGTTGAAGGACAAGTCGGTCATGCGATCAGCCGATGTTGCGCGCTCGATCAACACGCGGCGAAGCGAGCGCACCGACAGTTCATACGTGAACTCGAACGACTGGATGACAGCCGAGCGCAAGTGCGGCTTCAACGCAGCGCCCTCGGGCTGCGCGATCCAGAACGCCGTGGCTTCCTGCAGCATCGCGAGCACACCGCGCAGTGTGCTCAGGTCGATGGTCGAGGGCTGCATGCCGACATTGTTGCGGCGTTGCGGTGGGCCGGTCAATTCGCCACGGCGCTCACCGGGCGCCATGGCGCGTGGCGCTGCGTCGCCGCCCTATCATCCGACGCATGCCGGTCTCCCTCGATGGTCAACTCGTCGTCGCGATTTCGTCGCGAGCGCTGTTCGATTTCGAGGAGGAGAACGAAGTCTTCGAGGCGACCGACGACCGCGCCTACATGCGGCTGCAACTCGACCGGCTGGACGTGACCGCCAAGCCCGGTGTCGCGTTTTCGCTGGTCAACAAATTGCTGGCGTTCAACCAGGCGGTGTCGCACGACGCACTCGATCGGCTGCCGACGCAACGCGTCGAGGTGGTCATCCTGTCGCGCAACGACCCGGTGTCGGGCATGCGGGTGTTCCGCTCGGCCAAGCAGCACGGCCTGCCGATCCAGCGCGGCGTGTTCACGCGCGGTCAAACGCCATGGCGTTACCTGCAACCGCTGAACGCCAACCTGTTCCTATCGACCAACGAGGCCGATGTGCGCTCCGCTCTCGAAGCTGGCGTGCCGGCTGCGCGCGTTTATCCCAATTCGGCACGCGCCTCGGCAGCGCATCCGAACGAAGTGCGAATCGCGTTCGACGGTGACGCGGTGCTGTTTTCCGATGAAGCCGAGCAGGTGTTCCAGCGCGCCGGGCTGCATGCGTTCCAGGAACACGAACGCGACCGCGCCGAGAAGCCGCTGGCTGCGGGCCCGTTCAAGCCGCTGCTCGAAGCGCTGCAACGGCTGCAGCGGGCTGCCACGCCCGCGATGGGCATACGCACCGCGCTGGTCACTGCGCGCAGCGTGCCGGCCCACGAACGCGCGATCCGCACGCTGATGGACTGGGACATCGAGATCGACGAGGCGATGTTTCTGGGTGGCCTGCCCAAGGGCGAATTTCTGCGCGAATTCGAGCCTGACTTTTTCTTCGACGATCAGCGCGGACACATCGAGAATGCATCGCCGCACGTGCCGGCAGGCCTGGTCGCCTCGGGTGTTTTGAACCGCTGACGGCAGCGCGCAGAGATTGCGTCAGTTCAAGGTGACGCGCGCGAACTTGCGCTTGCCGACTTGCAGCAGGTAGGTGCCTGCGCCGAGCTTCAGACCGCGATCGCTGACCACGTTGCCGTCGACCTTGACGCCACCGCCCTCGACCAGACGCAACCCTTCGCTGCTCGACGGTGCCAGCAAGGCCTCACGCAGCAAAGCGCCAATGCCGAGCGGAGCCCCCGAGATGACCCGCTCGGGAATCACCGCCGGCACGCCGCCCCGAGCCCGCAGGTTGAAGTCGTGCTCGGCCGCATCGGCAGCCGCAGCGCTGTGGAAGCGGGCGGTGATTTCCTTGGCCAGCATCACCTTCGCGTCTTTCGGGTTGCGACCGGTCTCGACCTCGGCTTTGATCCGCGCGATCTCCGCTTCCGACTTGAAACTCAGCAGCGTGAAATAGCGCCACATCAGCACATCGCTGATCGACAGCAGCTTGGCGAACATGTCGTTCGGCGCTTCGCTGATGCCGATGAAGTTGCCCTTGCTCTTGGACATCTTCTCGACGCCGTCGAGGCCTTCGAGCAGCGGCATCGTCAGGATGCACTGCGGCTCCTGCCCGTATTCGCTTTGCAGCGCGCGGCCGACCAGCAGGTTGAATTTTTGGTCGGTGCCGCCGAGTTCCAGGTCGCTGCGCAAAGCGACCGAGTCGTAGCCCTGCATCAGCGGGTACAAGAACTCGTGCACGCTGATCGGCGTGCCGGCCTTGTAGCGCTTGGTGAAATCGTCGCGCTCCATCATGCGGGCCACGGTGTACCGCGAGGCCAGTTGAATCAGCCCGCGCGCGCCCAGCGGGTCGCTCCACTCGGAGTTGTAGCGAACCTCGGTCTTGTCCCCATCGAGGACCAGCGTCGCTTGCTGGTAGTAGGTTTTCGCGTTGGCGTCGATCTGCTCGCGGGTGAGCGGTGGGCGGGTGGCGTTGCGCCCGGACGGGTCGCCGATCATCGAGGTGAAGTCACCGATCAGGAAAATCACCGTGTGGCCCAGATCCTGCAACTGCCTCAGCTTGTTCAACACCACCGTGTGGCCGATGTGGATGTCGGGCGCGGTCGGATCGAGGCCGAGCTTGATTCGCAGCGGCACGCCGGTTGCTTCTGATCGGGCCAGCTTGTTGAGCCATTGGGCTTCCGGTAACAGTTCGTCGCATCCCCGTTGGGTGGCACGAAAAGCATCGCGCACGCGGTCGGTGACCGGGTATTTGGCATGCTCAGGCGCCATGGGGTCGAGCCGGTCGGTGTGCGACATGTCGGGAAACTACTGAACAAAGGAAGGGAAAAGGGCACGTTTATCGTGGCAAGGCTGCGAAAAGCCGTCGCTATACTCGCGTTCCCGGCAGCATCCCGGGGAGTCAACTGCTGAACTCGAATCAGGCTGTTCAACACCGCTGCTCGGATCGACCCAGTTTAAGGGACGGCTCTGCGCACAACGATCAACCCGGGCCGCCCTGTGCTGGCCTGCATCCAGAGCGTACGGCTCCCTGAACCTTGACCACATCTGATTATCTCGATCGGTTTGCGCTTCAACTCGGGCAACGCACCGGGTACCTGTTGCGCAGATATCCGCGCCGCGCCTACACGGCGGTCGTGTTGGCTCTGGCGGGCTTCGGTGCTACCGCCTTCGGTGTTGCACCGCTGAGCCTGGGTTTCGACCCCGTACCGCAAACGTGGGTGACGGAATCGGTCACACCGAGCGATTTGAGCGGTCAGGTCTTGTCACTGGCCCAACACGACCTGTCACTGTTTCGCAACGACATCACGCGCCCGAGCGACACCGCAGACAGCCTGTTGCGCCGACTCAACGTCGATGACGCCCAGGCGCTGACTTTTTTGCGCACCAACAGTGTTGCGCGCGAGGTGCTGACGGGCCGCGGCGGCAAGATGATTCAGGTTCGCACCAACGCGTCAGGCGCGTTGGACGAACTGGTGGCGCGCTACCCGGCCCGCAATGCGGCGCAGTTCAGCACGCATTTCACCCGGCTGCGAATCAGCCGCGAAAACGGCCAGTTCTGGGCCCGCCTCGAGGTCGCACCACTCGCAGCGCAAGCCCGAATGGGCAGTGGCCTCGTTCGCAACTCTTTGTTCAATGCCACCGACGACGCCGGAATCCCGGACTCCGTGGCCTCTCAGTTGGCCGAAGTCTTTTCGACCGACATCAACTTCCACCGCGAGTTGCGGCGCGGCGACTCTTTCAGCGTCGTCTACGAAGCATTGACAGCCGACGGCGAGCCGATCACCTGGAATGAATCCGCCGGTCGGGTGTTGGCCGCCGAGTTCGTCAACAAGGGGAAAGTGCATTCCGCGATCTGGTACGAAAGCAGCGAACCGGGTCACCGCGGCGCCTATTTCGACTTCAGTGGGCGCAGCAAGCAGCGGTCTTTCCTGGCGAGCCCGATGGAGTTTTCGCGCATCACTTCGGGTTTTGCGATGCGCTTCCACCCGATCTTGCAGAACTGGCGGCAGCACGCGGGCGTGGACTACGGCGCGCCGATCGGCACCCCAGTGCGCACCGTGAGCGACGGTGTGGTCGAGTTTGCCGGATGGCAGAACGGCTACGGCAACGTGGTCGTCGTCAAGCATGCCGGCGATCGCAGCACGCTTTACGCTCACTTGAGCCGCATCGACGTGCGCAAGGGTCAAACTGTCGAGCAGGGATTGCACCTCGGTGCCGTGGGCGCAACGGGCTGGGCCACCGGGCCGCATCTGCATTTCGAATTCAAGGTCGGCGGACTTCAGCAAGACCCGTCGCTGATCGCCGGCCTGACGGACACCGGCACGCTCGCGTCGGCGGCCCGAACCCAGTTCACGCTGTGGGCGCAGTCGGCCAAAGTGCAGTTGAACGCGGCCGAAAGCATGGCCCAGGCGAGCGCCAGCTTCGAGTGATAACTCGACGTCGTCGAGTGCTCCGCTGACGCTGAACCAGCCCGCTGACGCGGGCTTTTTCTTGGGTGGAATCTGAACCGCTGTGGCTGAACTGTTCATCGGATTGATGTCAGGAACCTCGCTGGACGGCGTGGACGGCGTGCTGGTCGAGTTCAGCGACACCGGACCATTGCTTCGCGTCAACGTTCTGGCGCATGTGCACCGGGGGTTCGCGTCGGAGTTCGCGCGCGACCTGCTGTCGCTCAACAGCGTCGGCGCCAACGAACTTCATCGCGCGGCGATCGCCAGCAATGCGCTGGCGCGGCTTTATGCCGAGGTGGTGGACGCGTTGTTGAGAGACGCGCGCACAGCACCGTCGGAGGTCACCGCTGTCGGCGCGCACGGTCAGACCGTTCGGCACTGCCCCGGCGAGTTCGACGGCATCGGCTACACGCTGCAGCTCAACAACCCGGCGTTGCTGGCGGAGCGGACCGGCATCGACGTGATCGCCGATTTTCGTGCTCGCGACGTGGCTGCCGGCGGCCAGGGCGCGCCGCTGGTCCCGGCATTCCACCGCGCCGCCTTCGGTCGCGCCGACGAAACCGTCGTGGTGCTGAACCTCGGTGGCATCAGCAACCTGTCGGTGCTCGCTGCGGACGGCGCAACGATCGGGTTCGACTGCGGCCCGGGCAATGTGCTGATGGACCGCTGGTGCGCGACTCATCGCGGCGAGCCGTACGACCGCGACGGTGCCTGGGCGGCGTCCGGCGCGGTCGAGGCCGCGCTGCTGAGCCGAATGCAAAGCGAGGCCTACTTCGCGCTGCCGCCACCCAAAAGCACCGGCCGAGACCTGTTCAACGCCGCCTGGCTGGAACGTTGCCTGAGGCAGGCCAACGGTTCGATACCGGCGCCGCAGGATGTGCAAGCCAGCCTGGCAGAACTGACCGCATGGTGCTGCGAACAAGCGGTTCTTCACCACGCCCCGCAAGCGTCTCGTTTGTTGGTGTGCGGTGGTGGCGCCTGCAACGCGCATTTGATGCGGCGCCTGACGGCCCGGCTTGCGTGGCTGAAGGTCCAGACGACGGCGGCGCACGGCCTTCCGGTCGATCAGGTGGAAGCAGTCGCGTTCGCTTGGCTGGCGAGGGCCTGGCTACATCGCGATGCAGGCAATGTTCCGACCGCGACCGGTGCTGTCGGCGGCCGGCTGCTCGGCGCTTTGTACCCAGCCGCCTGAGCGCGCAGCCGAAACAAAAACGCCGCCCGAAGGCGGCGATCGAGAACTATGCGGCCGAAGCGCCGCAGGTTCAATCGGGACGTCAGACCGAGAAGCTGGAGCCGCAACCGCAGGTGGTGGTTGCGTTCGGGTTCTTGATGACGAACTGGGCGCCTTGCAGATCGTCTTTGTAGTCGATCTCCGCGCCCATCAGGTACTGCAAACTCATCGCATCGATCAGCAACGTGACGCCGTTCTTGTCCATGCGTGTGTCGTCTTCATTCAGCACTTCGTCGAAGGTGAAGCCGTACTGGAAGCCGGAACATCCGCCGCCCTGAACAAACACCCGCAGTTTCAAATCGGGGTTGCCTTCCTCATCGACCAGTTCCTTCACCTTGGCAGCGGCGCTGTCGGTGAAGACCAGCGGCGCAGGCGGTTCGTCGTGCTGCGGCGCGAGTTGGCTGGGCTGTGCGGATGCATTCATGCTGGCTCCTGAAAAACGGTCGATGCCCGGATTATGAACGGCTCGCCTGGATGCAGAAAGGTCGCCGTGAGGCGACCTTTCTGTTTGAACGGCGAACAGCGATCAGCGCTTGCTGAACTGCTTGCGTCGACGTGCACCGTGGAAGCCGACCTTCTTGCGTTCGACTTCGCGAGCATCGCGGGTCACGAACCCAGCGCGGCTGAGTTCGGGCTTCAACGCGGCGTCGTAATCGATCAGAGCGCGCGTGATGCCGTGACGCACCGCACCAGCCTGGCCCGATTCGCCACCGCCATGCACATTCACCTTGACGTCGAAAGCCGCGTCGTTGGCGGTCAACATCAGCGGCTGTTTGACGATCATGATCGAAGTCTGCCGACCGAAATACTCGTCAACCGTCTTGCCGTTGACGAGGATTTGTCCGGTGCCCTTCTTCATGAAGACGCGCGCAACAGACGATTTGCGACGGCCTGTCCCGTAGTTCCAGTTACCAATCATCAGTGTCCCCTTAGATTTCGAGCGGCTTGGGCTGCTGCGCGGTGTGCGGGTGCGTACCACCCGCATAGACCTTCAGCTTCTTGACCATGGCGTAACCCAAGGGGCCCTTCGGCAGCATGCCTTTCACGGCTTTTTCGAGCGCGCGACCGGGGTGCTTGGCCTGCATGTCCTTGAACTTCGTCGCGATGATGCCGCCCGGGTATCCGGTGTGACGGTAATAGACCTTGTCGTTGGCTTTGTTGCCCGTGACGCGGATCTTGTCGGCGTTGACGATGACGATGAAATCGCCTGTGTCGACGTGAGGCGTGTAAATGGCTTTGTGCTTTCCGCGCAAACGGAGGGCGACTTCACTGGCCACCCTTCCGAGAACCTTGTCGGTCGCGTCGATCACAAACCACTCATGCGTCACCTCGGCCGGCTTGGCACTGAAGGTCTTCATGGTTAATCCAATATGAGAAATCAGCCGATGGGCAACAGCGAGGAACTTCGCTGATCCAGCATCGCCTTTGGAACCGCTTCTTGGCATGGCGGCCTCTCAGGCAATTTCCGGCGTCGACTCGAGCGTTCACAAAACGCTCCGGGTCACGACGGCCGACCTGACGGCTTCAATTTCAGGTCAGCCTGTGAATATAGCAGACGGTTGCGTGATCCAGAAGGGCCGAGCTGCATCTGCAGGTGCCTGTACGTCGCGCGCTTGTTGCGCAAGTGTTCACGCAGAAAGCGCCGCCGCGCCTGCACTTTCGGCCGACCGGGCTTTAGCATCGACCGAAACGGCGCATCTTCCTCGATGCGCGGTCCACCTCAGCTCAGCCCCTATCGACCCGTGACCTCCGCCTCGCCACTGTTCCTGATGATCGCCGTCGGTGGGGCGGGCATCGCGCTGGGTGCCCTGCTGGCGTGGGCCTGGCTGGCGCCCCGAGAAAAGCTGCCGCCGCCGCTGCCCAACACTTGGGCGCTGTCCCCCCGACTGGTGTTCAACGTCAGCGAACGTCGGCTGTATCGCCAGCTCAAGGTCGCGTTTCCGCAGCACGTCGTGATGCCCAAGTTGCCGTTGGTGCGACTGTGTCAGCCTGAGGATCTGGAAACGGTGCATGACTGGTACGGCCTGCTCGGGTCGACGTATGTCACCTTTGCCATTTGCAGCCCGAACGGCAAAGCGCTGTTGGCCGTTGATCTCGAAAGCCGCCGATCGCGCTCCCAACGCAGCATCGACATCAAGGAGGCCGTGCTGGCGGCTTGCCGAGTCGGATATTTCAACATGGCAGCGGACGGAATTCCGACCACCGACGCGCTGCGCCTGCTGATGCCGAACAGCAGCGTCGAGGCGGCCCCCATCGTCGCACCAATCGGCGGCGCTGCGCCCGTCGCACTGGTGTCAGAGGTCGGCCCGGTCGCGCCCCCCGCGATACGTGGACACGGCGATCGCACGGTGAATGGACAGGACCCGAGCGTGTTTCTCGACTCCTTCTTCTCTCCCGACAGGCGCCTGGAACCCGCGGGCGGGGTTGATTCATCTCATGCACTGCCCGATTCGGCGGTCGACTGGAATTTGTTCCCTGACGGCGGCGGCGGCGGCGGCGAGGACACCCCAGCCCCTTCGACCGAATCTCCATCCGCGCGCAGCGCCGCCGTGCGATGACCCAGCGCTTACGATCGGGCGGTGAACCCAGCCCTTGCGCCCGATCTCGCCCTGCAAACCCCATTTTCAGGCCTGACCCCTGCGGTCGTTCTCGACGCGATGGACAGCGTGGGGCTGTATGCCGACGGGCGAATCTTTCAGCTCAACTCGTTCGAGAACCGCGTCTTCCAGGTTTTCTTGAGCGACGGCAGAGTGGTCGTGACGAAGTTCTACCGTCCGAACCGCTGGAGCGATGCCCAGATCCTGGAAGAGCACGCGTTCTCGGCCGAACTGGCGGCCGAAGAGATCCCGATCGCGGCCCCATGGGCACTGCAAGCCGCCGCCGATTCGCCGATGCGTGCCACGCTCAGCGGCAACCCCGCGACGCTCGCGCAGGTGTCGACACCGACCGGTGACTACCGGTTCGCCGTCACCGAGCGCAAAGCCGGTCGGGCCCCGGAACTCGAACACCCCGACACGCTGGAACGGATCGGCCGTTTCATCGGTCGGATGCACGCGGTCGGCGCACGCAAACCGTTTGCGGTGCGCCGCGGCCTGACGCTCGACGAGTTCGGCTGGGGTTGCCGGGACTGGCTGCTAGAACACGGCAACATTCCGCCCGAAGTGGCCCCGCGCTGGAAAGCCGCTGTCGATGCAGCGCTCACGCTGGCCCAGCACGGTTTCGAGCGACTCGACGGCATCCACAACATTCGCTTGCACGGCGATTGCCATGCGGGCAATGTGCTGTGGACCGACGCCGGCCCGCACTTCGTCGACCTCGACGATTGCCTGAGCGGCCCGGCGGTGCAGGATCTGTGGATGTTGCTGTCGGGCGATCCGGACGCGGCTCGCCAGCAACTGCGGTCGCTGCTCACCGGCTACGAGCAGTTCATGGACTTCGACGACCGCCAGCCCGCGTTGATCGAACCGCTGCGCACCCTGCGCATGGTTCACCAGAGTGCCTGGCTGGCCAAGCGCTGGGCCGACCCGGCGTTTCCGCCGAGCTTCCCGTGGTTCGCCAGCGGGGCTTACTGGCAGCAGTCAGCGCAGCAGCTGCAGCAGCAGGTGGATCAGGGCTGATTCATCAGCGGCCCACCAGCAGCCCGTTCACGCGTCGCACATAAGCGGCCGGATCTTCGAGGTGCCCGCCTTCGGCCAGCAAGGCCTGGTCGAACAGGATTTGCGCCAGGTCGTCGAAATGCGGGCTGGCCTCCAGCGCACCGACCAACGCGTGCTGCACATTGACTTCCAGCGTCGGCAACGACGACGGCACGCCGGTCTGCCCCGACTGCTTCAACAGCCGCGACAAATGACCGCTCATGTCCTCCTCGCCGACCACCAGGCAGGCCGGTGAATCGACCAGCCGCGTCGTCACCCGCACGTCTTTCGCGCGGCCCTGCAGCGAGGCCCTCAAGCGCTCCAGCACGGGCTTGAACGCTTCCGAAGCTTCTTCAGCCTGCTTCTTTTCGGCCTCGTCCTGTAAAGCCCCCAGGTCGACGGCGCCCTTGGCCACGCTTTGCAGCGACTTGCCGTCGAACTCATGCAGGTGGCTCAGCATCCACTCGTCGACGCGGTCGGTGAGCAGCAACACTTCGACGCCCTTCTTGCGGTAAATCTCCAGTTGCGGGCTGCCTTTCGCGGCGGCCAGGCTGTCGGCGGTGACGTAGTAGATCGTTTCCTGGCCCTCCTTCATGCGGCCCAGGTAGTCGACCAGCGACACGCCGTCGTCGGCCTGCGTCGAAGCAAAGCGCAGCAGCTTGGCCAAGCGCTCCTTGTTCGCGTGGTCTTCGCCGACGCCTTCTTTCAGCAGCGTGCCGAAGTCTTTCCAGAACGCCGCGTACTTGGCGCGTTCGGCCTCGTCTTCGTTGCCTGCCAGCGCTTCGAGCATGCTCAGCACCCGCTTGGTCGAGCCTTCGCGGATCGCCTTCACATCGCGGCTTTCCTGCAGCAGTTCGCGGCTCACGTTGAGCGGCAGATCGGCGCTGTCGATCACGCCCTTGACGAAGCGCAGGTACACCGGCATCAGCGCCTCGGCGTCGTCCATGATGAAGACGCGCTTGACGTAGAGCTTGACGCCGCCGCGCTTGTCGCGATTCCACATGTCGAACGGTGCTTTTGCGGGGATGTACAGCAGTTGCGTGTACTCGCTGCGGCCTTCGACCCGGTTGTGTGTGTAGGCCAGCGGCGCTTCGCTGTCGTAGCTCAGTTGCTTGTAAAACTCGACGTACTGCTCGTCGGTGATGTCGCTTTTGCTGCGCGTCCACAACGCTGCCGCTTTGTTGACCGGCGCCCATTCGTCGCGCTTGACCTGCTGGGCAGCTTCGGCGTCCCACTCTTCCTTTTGCATCAGGATGGGCAGCGACACATGGTCGGAGTACTTGCTGATGATCGACTTGAGCTTCCAGCCGCTCAAGAATTCTTCCTCGGCGTCGCGCAGGTGCAGCGTCACGGCGGTGCCGCGCTCGGCGCGCTCGATGGTTTCGATCTCGAAATCGCCGCTGCCTTCCGAACTCCAGCGCACGCCTTCATCGGGCTTCGCACCCGCTCGGCGCGACTCGACCGTGATGCGGTCGGCCACGATGAAGCCGCTGTAGAAGCCGACGCCGAACTGGCCGATCAACTGCGCGTCCTTCTTCTGGTCGCCGTCGAGCTTGGCCATGAATTCGCGCGTGCCGCTCTTGGCGATCGTGCCCAGATTCGCGACCGCCTCGTCGGCGGTCAGGCCGATGCCCTTGTCGCGGATGGTCAGCGTCTTCGCTTCGGCGTCGAAGCTGATGCGCACCTCGAGATTCGGCGCGTCTTCGTACAACTCGGGCTGGTTCAGCGCCTCGAAACGCAGCTTGTCGCAGGCGTCCGACGCGTTGGAAATCAGTTCGCGAAGGAAGATTTCCTTGTTCGAGTACAGCGAATGGGTGACGAGGTGCAGGATCTGCTTGACCTCGGCCTGGAACGAGAGGGTTTGTTTGGCGCTCATGCGGGATGCTTCCGGAATGCAGGGCTGCGG
>JANMTL010000129.1:0-2021 GCA_031390425.1 Rhizobacter sp. | reverse complement strand
GAACCCGCCGCCATCGAGGCCCACTGGGGGCCGCTGTGGGAAAAAAGCGGCGTCTACGAGCCCACGCTCGACGCCGCCAAACCTTCGTTCTCGATCCAGCTGCCGCCGCCCAACGTCACCGGCACGCTGCACATGGGCCATGCGTTCAACCAGACGATCATGGATGCGCTGACGCGCTACCACCGCATGCGCGGCGACAACACGCTGTGGGTGCCGGGCACCGATCACGCGGGCATCGCCACCCAGATCGTCGTCGAGCGGCAGTTGCAGGATCAGGGACAAAGCCGCCACGACCTCGGCCGCCCGAACTTCGTCGCCAAGGTGTGGGAGTGGAAGCACCAATCGGGCTCGACCATCACGCAGCAGATGCGCCGCATGGGCGACAGCGTGAGCTGGCAGCACGAGTACTTCACGATGGACGACAAGCTGTCGAGTGTCGTCACCGCGACCTTCGTTCAGCTCTATGAACAAGGACTGATCTATCGCGGCAAACGGCTGGTGAACTGGGACCCGGTGTTGAAGTCGGCGGTGTCCGATCTCGAGGTCGAAAGCGAGGAGGAAGACGGGTTTTTGTGGCACATCCGCTATCCGCTGGAGGACGGCTCAGGCGATCTGGTGGTGGCCACCACGCGGCCGGAAACGATGCTCGGCGACGTCGCGGTGATGGTGCACCCTGAGGACGAGCGTTATACGGCGTTCGTCGGAAGGCGAGTCACGCTGCCGCTGTGCGGACGGACGATTCCGGTGATCGCCGATGACTATGTGGACCGCGCGTTCGGCACCGGCGTCGTCAAGGTCACGCCGGCACATGACGTGAACGACTACGCGGTCGGCCAGCGGCACGGCCTGCCGATCATCGGCGTGCTGACGCTCGATGCGGTCATCAACGAGAACGCGCCTGCCGCGTATCAGGGACTCGACCGCTTCGTCGCCCGCAAGCGCGTGGTCGCCGATCTCGACACGCAGGGCTTTCTGGTCGAAGTCAAGAAGCACAAGCTGATGGTGCCGCGCTGCGCGCGCACCGGACAGGTGATCGAGCCGATGCTGACCGACCAGTGGTTCGTCGCAATGACCAAATCGGGTCCGGACGGCAAGAGCATTGCGCAGAAAGCGATCGATGCGGTCGAGACCGGTGCGGTCAAGTTCGTGCCCGAGCAGTGGGTCAACACCTACGACCAGTGGATGAAGAACATCACCGACTGGTGCATCTCGCGCCAGTTGTGGTGGGGGCATCAGATCCCGGCTTGGTACACGGACGGAACGCTGGTCAGCGGCGAGAAGTTCATCGTCGCGACGAACGAAGACGAGGCGCGCGCCAAAGCCACCGCGGGTGGCTACTCAGGCGAACTGACTCGCGACCCCGACGTGCTCGACACCTGGTACTCCTCGGCACTGATCCCGTTCTCGTCGCTCGGCTGGCCCGAGAAGACGAAAGAGCTGGGCCTGTTCCTGCCATCGAGCGTGCTGGTCACCGGCTACGACATCATCTTCTTCTGGGTCGCCCGGATGATCATGATGACGACTCATTTCACTGGGCAAGTGCCGTTTCACCACGTCTACATCCACGGCCTGGTGCGCGATGCGCCGGGCAAGAAGATGAGCAAGTCGGAAGGTAATGTGCTCGACCCGGTGGACCTGATCGACGGCATCGCGCTGGCGCCGCTGCTCGACAAGCGCACCGTCGGCCTGCGCAAGCCCGAGACCGCGCCGCGCGTGCGCAAGGACACCGAGCGTGAGTTCCCCGACGGCATCCCGGCATTCGGCGCCGACGCGCTGCGCTTCACCTTCGCGTCGCTGGCCAGCCTGGGCCGCAGCATCAATTTCGACTCGAAGCGCTGCGAGGGATACCGCAACTTCTGCAACAAGCTCTGGAACGCGACGCGCTTCGTGCTGATGAACTGCGAGGGCCAGGATTGCGGGCTGGCCGAGCACACCAAGCTGCAGTGCGAACCAGGCGGGCCGGCGCACAAGTACCTGAGCTTTTCGCAGGCCGACCGCTGGATCACCAGCGAGTTGCAGCG
>JANMTL010000089.1:0-1508 GCA_031390425.1 Rhizobacter sp. | reverse complement strand
CTATGCCTGCTCGATGCTGCCGTACCCCAGCGGCAAGCTGCACATGGGCCATGTGCGCAACTACACCATCAACGACATGCTGGCGCGTCATCTGCGGATGAAGGGCCACAACGTGCTGATGCCGATGGGCTGGGACGCTTTTGGCCTGCCTGCGGAAAACGCGGCGATGAAAAACGGCGTGCCGCCGGCCCAGTGGACGCGCGACAACATCGCCCACATGAAAGGCCAGATGCAGGCGCTGGGCCTGGCCATCGACTGGAGCCGCGAGGTCACCACCTGCCAGCCCGACTACTACCGATGGAACCAGTGGCTGTTCCTGAAGATGCTGGCTGCGGGCATCGCCGAGCGACGCACCCAGGTCGTCAATTGGGACCCGGTCGACCAGACCGTGCTGGCCAATGAACAGGTGATCGACGGCAAGGGCTGGCGCAGCGGTGCGGCGGTCGAAAAGCGCGAGATACCGGGCTACTACCTCAACATCACGAAGTACGCCGACGAGCTGCTCGACCAGGTTCAGCACCACCTGCCCGGCTGGCCCGAGCGGGTGCGGCTGATGCAGGAAAACTGGATCGGCAAGAGCGAAGGCGTGCGATTCGCCTTCACCCACAACATCAAAGGCGCCGATGGCCAGCCGATCCAGGGCGGGCGCTTGTATGTGTTCACCACCCGCGCCGACACGGTGATGGGCGTGACGTTCTGCGCGGTCGCACCGGAGCATCCGCTGGCCGTTCACGCGGCGGCATCGAATGCGGCGGTGGCCGACTTCATCGCCGAATGCCAGGCTGGTGGCACCACCGAAGCCGAGCTGGCAACACAGGAAAAGCGCGGCGTGCCGACCGGCCTGACGGTGCAGCACCCGCTGACGCACCAGCCGGTCGCGGTGTGGGTCGGCAACTACGTGCTGATGAGCTACGGCGACGGCGCGGTGATGGGTGTGCCGGCGCACGACGAGCGCGATTTCGCGTTCGCCAAGAAATACGGCATCGACATCCTGCAGGTCGTGCACGTCGACGGCGAGCCGCACTTCAGCTACGACCATTGGCAAGACTGGTACAGCGACAAACAGCGCGGCGTGACCATCAACTCCGACTACTTCAGCGGCCTGAGTTGCAAGGCAGCGGTCGATGCGGTGGCCAAGGCACTCGCCGCGCACGGCCTGGGCGCGAAGAAGACCACCTGGCGGCTGCGCGACTGGGGCATCAGCCGCCAGCGCTACTGGGGCACGCCGATTCCGATCATCCATTGCGAAACGCATGGGGCCGTGCCGGTGCCCGAGGCCGACCTGCCGGTGGTGCTGCCCGATGATCTGATCCCCGACGGCTCCGGCAACCCGCTGGCGAAACACGCAGCGTTTTTGAACGTGGCCTGCCCGAGTTGCGGCCGACCGGCGCGCCGCGAGACCGACACGATGGACACCTTCGTCGACAGCTCGTGGTACTTCATGCGGTACTGCGACCCGAACGACAGTCCCGGTAAAAGTACGTCGATGGTCGGTGAAGGCGCGGCGC